>SUVY01000011.1 GCA_015061775.1 Lentisphaerota bacterium
CCTGCTACCGTATGTCGCACGCAGTTCTTTGCGGCGATACGGGGCGTTTTTTTATTGGTATTTCTATGCGTATGCGGCGAAGCAGGTATATTTTTTGCGCTTCCGCGCAAACTCACGCGGTTGTTTGCGCCGTAGCTTGATGCTTTGGTATGCCGCACGCAGAGTGTTCGCGGCGTAATGCACGGCTAAGTTACGCCGCAGACAATGGCGGGCGGAATACTTCTCCACATACATGATTTCCGTTCACTCCGTTCAACTCCGTTCCTCTCCGTTCGGGAGCCTTCCGTTTTCTCAAGCCGGACTGCGTGGCTTGGCTTGTTTTCCGCTATTCTTATATTCAAACAATAGAAAAAGGCTGTTGCACACCTCTTTCTAAGGTTTTGCAACAGCCTCATTTTTCTTCATGACAAGAGTTATCTAAACTGTTTTTTCGAATATTGAGTATTTACAGCTCAAGAAAAGTCTCTATTTCTGTAAGTATCTTCACATCGTCGGATATATATGCCATATCCTCAAGACGTATGCCGCCCCATTCGGGATAATAAAGTCCGGGCTCAATAGTCACAACTTCTCCTCCCTTTAACGGAGCTGAGTTGCGCAGAGACAGACGGGGATTTTCATGGATATCGAGTCCGACTCCGTGGCCGAGACCATGGAAAAAACCGAAATTTCCGCTATCGGTTACTCCGGTATAAAATCCCCGCTTTTCCATTGCCTGAGCTGCTGAACTGTGGATTTCTGCAGGACACGCTCCGATTTTCAACATACTCTTGGCAAGCTCCCTTGCTTCAAAAACAGCATCGAATGCTTTTTTTACCACATCAGACGCCCTGCCCTTGACCACGGTGCGGGTGAGGTCTCCCCAATAACCTGTTATGGATGAACGCGGAAAAATATCCATAACTATCGGCTTATCTGCATACAGCGCTCCGCTTCCGGCATTGTGCGGTTGAGCTCCCTGAGCTCCTCCGGCACAGATAGTTCCGGTCGCAAGACATCCGAGCTTCAGCATGGTACAGTCGATCTCACTGCGGAGTATCTCGCTGGTCAAAACATTTCCGTTCCACACCAGGCGTTTCTGACTGTCGATATCGGCTTCGCGCAGGACGTCGAACGCCCTCCGGCAGCCTGCTTCTGCTGCGCGCAAAGTGGAAGTTATCTTTTCCACTTCAAAATCCTGCTTGAATTCACGCTCAGGAAAAAATCCCTCTTCGGCAGGCTCAATTATCAAACCGGTACTTCTCAATTTATCAGCAAGACCGAGCGGAAAATCTTTAGGAACGCTGAATCCCTCAAGGTGATACCTTTCGGCAATATTTTTTACTATATCGACGTATCCCGGACCTCCGAACTCCTCTTCGGTAAACACGGCTACTCCGCGGCGGCACTCTTCGCGCACCCTGTCGAACTCCAGCTTGGAAGCGACAAGACCGCAAATGGCTCCTGCTGAAAACCAGAGTATATCGTCCGGAGTGGCGACCTGAGAGGCATAACGCATATCAGAATTGCTCTCTCCGGGAGAAATCATCAATTTTCCTGCTCTTAACATATCCTTTTCTCCTTGAAATAACGCATTTGGCGGGGCATATTATATTCATGGACAAAATATAGCGTCTTTTTAGCATTTAAGCAAATACAATTATATCTTTTTGGAGGATTTTATGAATATCATCTGTCAAATTTCCATTGCGGCTTTCGTCTCTTATCTTATCGGAGCTATTCCCTGCGGTCTGCTCATCGGTCTCTCTAAAGGTATTGACATCCGCAAAGTCGGCAGCGGAAACATCGGAGCAACCAATGTCACCCGTTCCGTCAGTCCCATCGCCGGAAAAATCTGCTTTTTCTGCGACTTCCTCAAAGGAATGCTCCCTACACTTCTGGTGCAATATATCATCAAAGGAGCTCCTATCGCGGCTATCATCTGCGGAATGGCTGCTGTACTCGGACACATGTTTCCGGTCTATCTCAAGTTTAAAGGAGGCAAAGGAATCTCTACCGCGGCAGGAGTTGCAATCGCACTTGCGCCTCTTCCGCTCCTGACCGCCCTCGCCATCTGGGGAGCAGTTTTCTTCGCATTCAGGTATGTTTCGCTTGCCAGTATCATCGCAGCAACAATGCTTCCGGTATCGGCTTTCGTTTACGCATACTTCAATGTCGGAGGCTCGGTTGCAAAATCCAAGCAGACACTTATTTTCTTTATCATTATCGCCGTCCTTGCAGTCGTTAAACATACTTCAAATATAAAACGGCTGCTCAATGGAACAGAGAGCCGCTTTGAAAAGAAAGGCTCTGTTCCCGACAAAGGTAGGTAAAAATAAATAAAAAAGTTTTTTCGCTTTTCTTGAAAGGGTGAGAGGGGCGCGGGGAGAGCGGGAAAACTTCTTTTCTCGCGAAAAGAAGTTTTCCCGCTTTCCCCGCCTCATCTCCCCATATCGGGAACAAAGCTAAAAGAAAAAGAAGAGCGAATAAATCAATCTTTCGGGTATTTGATCGGAATTCCTCCGAACTCCCATCCGCGCAGTTTGCCCCGGAACGCATCAACGAGTTTCCACGCTGAATAGGGCATAAGAACGCTGCGCGGATTTATTTTTTCGTCGTTCAGGGTCTCCAATATTCTCCGGGAAGAGTGCCGATGCAGTCGGTTATGCTCCGGATCGGCATCCCCGAATACTGTTACTGCGGTCTGACTGGCGACCACGCAGAAACAAATAATGAAAATCATCTTTTTCCACTCAAAAGCTTCAGCAAGCAGCGCGATCAGCATAAGCAGTACCGCAGCAAACGGCATAAAGTATGCTGAGTGATTGACTCCCTCGAGGATCAATAAACGGTGACGGAACATCATCAAATTTGCCATTACAGATAAAACGGCAAAGCAGTAAAGCAGCAGGAGCAGGATATCATAACGTTTTTTCTTGCAAAGCTGCCAGATAATCACGCCGAGTCCGCCGAAGATAAGAACTCCACCGTTATTGAAACCGAAAAACCAGAATCCTATATTGTCGAACAGGAAATAAACCGTTCCGTAAAAATCAAATGCCGCCCAGACAGGCATTTTCTGATACTCAAAGGACGGAGTATAGCCATTGAGAGCATTGATTATTGCAGGAGTGATCACAATATTGAACAGAGTCTGGACAGCTATACTGCCAGCTCCGGCAACCGAAGCATATTTGAGAAAACGCTTCTTATCCTCATCTTCCGTGACCATTCTTAAAATTGCAGCAAACGCAGTAGCTCCGGCAAGAAGAAATATTCCCTGACGATCAAAATGCGGAAGCAGAAATGCGGCAGTAAAAAAGAGTATTTCAGCAAGTCGGAGTGTCCTTTTTTCCCGGTTTACCCAGATGACTCTGAACGAAAACAGCAGCATCGTTATCAAGAGTGAAGTTACAGGCTTTCCGCAACGGAAAAAGTGATGGATGAAATTGCACGGAGTCCATTGCCACAACAATGACAATCCGAGAGCGCACCAGCAGTTCATCTTAGGAAAGCCTTTGGCAAATCCCCATTGCTGAACTATCAGTATTCCTATTGCAGATAATATTGCTGACATACTGTAAAAGTGCGCCATCTTATTCCGGATGCACCAACCGATGAACCTTGCGTCAAGCATATCAATAACGTAACTGAGTTCCCGGGATTGGTACAAGTTCCAGTCTGTGTGCAGGGGATCGAAAATGGTTTTCAGCAAATTTTCTGAGAAATTGTACAATATCAGAAAACAGTTTGCCTCTACGTGACTGTCTGCTCCGCGCTGAAGTACAAGCTGCATGATCAATGTGCCCCCAAGCAGGAGAGCGCAGAGCCAATAGAAAATGCGTGGACGCGTATTGACCGATTCACTCATATTCCATATTTCCTGTGTATGAAATCCGTCCAGAATTTTATTCCGGAAAAATCTTTATCAAGCCGCAAGGATTTCATGACAACCATTTCAGCATGCTCATTGTAGTTCCAATAAATTTCATCTGTGCATTTGCTGATAGCGACGATTGCGTTCATTGCACTTTGTCCGGGACTTGTTCCTTGTTTACCAGCCGCAGACGGCAGCAGCAAAAAAGCTGCTATCAATAAAATGACCACTGCTGTAAAAACGACGTCCTTTTTATTGATCTTTTTGAAATTTATCTGCATTATTTTCTCCTGAGCCAAAGAGTATGCCCTCCTTGAGCATCGAACCCCAGAGAAGAGTAAAAGTGTTCTGTTCCCGGAACTCCAACGAGCCCGATCCAGTCGATGCCCCGGGAAGAGAGCTCTTCGGACAAAACGGTTACGAGCCTGCCTCCGATCCCGCGTCCACGAAAATCTTCTGAAACGGTGACATCCTGAATGTAAGCATCTGATACTCCATCGGATAAGGCACGGGCGATCCCTATGAGTTTACCGTCACAGAAGGCTCCGGCAACAGCACAGCTTCCCGGAAGGGCTTTGCAGAGAAAGCCGCCTTCCTCAACCGAGTCTATCCATCCGGCAGCAGCAAACAAAATCGCTGCGTCATGGCATAAGTCATCAGAAAACTCTGTTACTGTTTTTACAATAACTTTGTCCTCATGCGACATCTTCGCCATGAGCGGCTCCCTTGCCTTTGGCGATCTTGCTGCGGGCAACTGCCGCAGTATCCATGTCTCCGAGCATGATGCGTATCTTGCGGATATTTTCCTTGCACTCCGGAATCTTGACCTTCTCAAAAAGATTCACCCTCTGACTCGTGGTACGCAGTTCCTCGGAAAGCAGACGGTGCTGCTCTTCGATAATGCGATACGCTTCGCGCAGAGAGACTGCACTTTTGAGAGCATTTATTGCATCATCAACAAACCATCCGGTTTCAAAGAGATTCCAACTGCTCTCTTCAAACTCCACATGGTCGAAGGTGGGAATGTTGATTCCAGCGATGTTCGCAAAGCCTGCCACAACGCGCTTTACCCGCACCTTGGAGGCTATGAAATCAGCATCTTCGCTTCTGCCGAAAAATGCAATGCAGCTCGCAAGCTCCTTCTCAAGCACCTTCTGAGCTGCGAGATTTGCCTCAAGCGCCTCGATACTCAGACGGACTTCAGCCTGGAGCTGCTGCTTTTTCAGCTGCAATGTCGGCAGAAAACGCTGGAACTGCTTGAGCTGATCCTGCTGATTTTTCTGCTCGGTTTTGGTAAATTTCAGCTTAGCCATCATTCACCTTTCGGCCAATACTCTTCAATAAGTTCCGTCTTGACACCGATTTCAGTGGGCTCGAAACAGTCGGCAAGGATCTTCCAGCCGAGATCCAGGGCGTCCTCGAGCGGAATATTCACAGAAAGCGACATCATCTCTTTCTCGAAACGGCGTCCGTATTTCAACAACTTGTTGTCCCATCCGGACATCTTGAATCCCATAGACTGTTTTTCAAGAGTGCTTTTGAACTCGGAGTAGAGACGGATCATCGCGTCCATGATAGCGCGGTGGTCGCTTCTCGTTCTGCCGTTGACGTTCTGCTTGAGTCGGGAAAGTGAACCGAACGGCTCAATTCGTCCGTTGCGCAGATAGAACTGTCCCTCAGTGATGTAACCGGTGTTGTCCGGAACGGGATGGGTCACATCGTCTCCGGGCATGGTGGTCACAGCGAGAATGGTGATAGAGCCTGCTCCATCAAAGTCAACAGCCTTCTCGTAACGGGCGGCGAGCTGACTGTAAAGGTCTCCCGGATATCCGCGGTTCGCCGGAATCTGTTCCATAGTGATGGCGATCTCTTTGAGTGCGTTGGCATAGTTGGTCATATCACTCAGCAGACAGAGTACGCGCTTTCCGGCAAGAGCATAAGCCTCGGCAACGGCAAGCGACATATCGGGAACCATCAGACACTCCACTACCGGGTCGGCAGCGGTGTGGACGAACATGACTGTTCTGGAAAGTGCTCCGTGCTCATCGAGCGTGCGTTTCAAAATAAGATAATCGTCGTGCTTGAGTCCCATTCCTCCGAGGATGATGACATCGACCTCAGCCTGCAGCGCGATGCGGGCGAGCAGCTCGTTGTATGGCTCTCCGGCAATGGAGAAGATCGGAAGCTTCTGGGATTCAACCAGAGTATTGAACACGTCGATCATCGGAATGTTGGTACGGATCATATTACGCGGAATAACACGCTTTGCCGGGTTGACCGACGGAGTTCCGATATCAGTCATCGAATCGGTGATATCCGGTTTGCGGTCACGGGCTGCGCCACGTCCATTGAAAACACGTCCAAGCAGAGCTTCTGACTTGGAAACCTGCATTTCACGTCCGAGAAAACGAACCTGATCCTGGGTACTGACTCCGCGGCTACCGGCAAAGACCTGAAGAGCGACTTTGCCGCGGTCGAGACGGATGACCTGGGCGAGAGATGTTCCGCGGCTTCCGGTAACTTCAGCGAGCTCGTTATAGGCTACGTTGTCGGCCTCGACGGTGATGACGTTTCCGGCGATATGGATGATATTGTGATATACTTTTCTCATAATCAGGCTCCAATGGCGCGTTCAGCGATCTTCTTGTCGATCGCTTTTTCCTGCGATTTGAATTCTTTGCTGTCAATGGCAAGATAGTTGGCATCGACAAAGAGCTGGCGGAGCTCGAGGAAATAGGTTCGGGCGGCATCTTTGTCGCCGTTGAACTCAAAATCCGTCTCAAGCACACCTACAACTTTGCCGAACATATATTTCTGACGATCAGCGCTGGTCGCTCCATCGATCTCATCGAAGGTATTCTGCTGGAGAAACACGTAGTCGAGAAATTCACTCTTCAGATAGACGATGAAGTCTTCTATCGCGGTACCTTCCTCACCGATGACCTTCATCATCTGGTTGACCTCGCTGCCGTGACGGAGAACTCCGCGCGCAACATCAAGCTGCTCCTTTGAGGCAAGACTCGGATATTTGCTCCAGCTGTCAAGCGGGTGAATGGCAGGATAACGGCGGGCGTCGGAGCGCTCGCGTGAGAGTCCGAGGAATGCACCCACGACTTTGAGTGTCGCCTGAGTCACGGGCTCTTCAAAGTTTCCTCCGGCGGGTGAAACTGAACCGCAGATGGTCACAGAACCGGTCTCTCCGGTACGGAGTTCGACCAATCCGGCGCGCTCATAGAACGATGCAATAAGCGACTCAAGGTACGCGGGGAACGCCTCTTCGCCCGGAATCTCTTCCAGACGTCCGGACATCTCACGGAGAGCCTGTGCCCAGCGGGAAGTTGAATCTGCGAGCAGCAGTGTATTCAATCCCATCTGACGGTAGTACTCAGCCAGAGTCACGGCGGTATAAACAGATGCTTCACGGGCGGCGACAGGCATACTGCTGGTGTTGCATATAATTATAGAACGGTCCATGAGGGAGCGTCCGGTGCGAGGATCTTCAAGCTCAGGATATTCGCGGAGGATCTCCACGACCTCTCCGGCACGCTCACCGCAAGCTGCGATCACAACAACGTCAGCCTGAGCATGGCGGCTGATGGCGTGCTGAAGAACAGTTTTGCCCGCTCCGAACGGTCCGGGAGTACAGAATGTACCGCCGACCGCAACCGGAAAGAATGTATCGATCGTGCGCTGACAGGTAACGAGAGTTTTTTCCGGAAGGATCTTCTCGCGGTAATCAGAAATCGGGATCTTAACCGGCCAGAACTGGGTCATCGTAACGTTGCGCTCCTCACCCTGATCGTTCACGGCGACTGCCATGACATCATCAATGGTGTAGGAACCGGCGGGGGCAACTGATTTCAAAGTCCAAGTGCCGCTCCAGGCAAACGGAATCATGATGTAATGCTTAACAGTTCCCTCAGGAACAAATCCGATACGGTCTCCGGCAACGAGAGCGTCTCCTGCCGCCGCCATCGGAGTAAAATCCCATTTTGCTTCGCGGTCGAGCGCGCGCAGATAGATTCCGCGCTGGAGGAAAAATCCTGAGTGCTCGGCAAGAAGCTTCAGCGGATTCTGCAATCCGTCATAGACCTGAGCCAGCAAACCCGGTCCGAGCTCGATGCTCAAAAGCTCACCGGTAAACTCAACTTCATCGCCGACTTTAAGTCCGTTGGTGCTCTCAAACACCTGAAGATCGGCATATTTTCCGCGGACACGGATGACTTCACATTTAAGTTCAGCATCGCCGACACGGGCAAAAGCAACCTCATTCTGCATGATTTTGCCGCGGTATTCAACGGTGATCATGTTTCCGTTGACTCCGACGATCTTTTCTACTGTACGTACGACATCAGCCATAAAATAAACTCCTGTATAGGATTACTGTTTTGCTTCGCGTCCTGCGCTGAGGATCATCTCAAGCGCACGCTCAAAATGCGGAACGCCCTCTTCGGGAGTACGTCCGCGGTACGCCTCAAGAATCTGAAGTTTGAGGCGGTAGATACAAAGTCCGTCAAAATCCAGCATGTGGCCCATCTCCATATTTTCGAGATACGCCCAGCGGACACGGTCGATCATAAGTTCGCGCTCGCAGGGGTCGTCACATATTGCGGCAGAGTTGAGGATATACTCTATTTCAGAGAAGAATTCCTCCGGCTCTGCGACTGTTTCTGCGACTTCAAGTTTCTCCGCTCTGATCGCGGCAATACGCAAACGCAGCACGCGCTCAAAGGAACGCATATCGCTCCAGATGCGGTGCACGCTGACAAACTTTTCGGGGTCATGTTCCGGAACGGGAAAATTCAACTCCGCAAGGCAGGCACATTTTTTCTCATCGAGGTACTCACGCGCCATGCTGTCAAATTCGGCAACCGTGATCGGAGACGGCTTGCCGAATTCCAGCGTGGGCAGAGATGCGGAAAAAAAGCACACCATGTTGTCAGCACTCCCGAACGATATCTTCGACCATCTTTCCTGCGTATGCAGAGAAGAGATCATTGACAGCATCGGTGGTGAAATCGATGTAGAACGCTCCGTCGTTGACTGAGAGCTCAAGTCCTCCGCGGAGAGCTCCGTCTCCGAGGATCTTCGGAGCCTTGACCAGACTGTCGGCAAGCGCGGCTTTCAGCGCAGTATTGAGCGCATCGACATCCTTGACAGCACAAACCACTGACAACTCCTCGTCAGGAGAAGTGATGAACTTGTCAGCAGCAGCCTTGATAAGCTGCGCCATAAACTCAGGAGTAAGTGCCGCTGCGGCAGCTCCGGAAACGGATTTGTTTATGCGCGCTTCAAGCTCTCCCTTGAGAGCGATCTTAATATCACGGGCAGCCTGACGCAGAGCATTATCCGCGCGTTTTTCAAACGCTTCAGCTTCACTCTGGGCATTTTTTACGATTTCAGCAGCTTCGCCTTTGGCATCTGAAACGATTTTTGCCGCCTCAGCTTTTGCCTTTTCGATTATAGCATTGCGCTCTGCGTCTGCCTTGGCGATGCCGTCGGCATTGATTCTGTTGAGAATTCCCTGAAGTTCCTCTGCCATATATTACCTCTCTCTGGTGTTTATTCCGGAGCACTGCACCTTTTGATTTCATAAAAACGGCACACTACCCCTATAATTTATTGTAATAGCATAGGCTTAATATACCATATTCCTTCGGAATTTACAACCGTATGCACAAAAAAAATAGCTCACATTTACAAAATTTTTCCAGTTTAAAGAGCAAATAGCAAGTTTGGTATTGAAAAATCAAAAAAAGATGATATCTTATGAAGCAGACAACCCCGTGGTGTAACGGTAGCACAACTGGTTTTGGTCCAGTTAGTCTTGGTTCGAATCCAGGCGGGGTTGCCATTTTTTTGCCCTGATGGCAAAAAAATAACGAAGCCACACGGCTTCTCTTCACTGTTCCGAAGGAACAACTTCACTCAAAAGTCGCAGACTTTTCTTCACTCCTTCACCAAACTTCAGCTGCACCTGCCCCAAAAAAGCGAACACACCATACATACAAAAAAAAGCACCCACAAGCTGCTTTCAGCTTCATGGGTGGGCTTCCAGAAACACTTTGAACGCATACTCTCTTCAACGTGTCACATCAATCCTTTTTCAACTCTTTGATGCGGTCACGCAGCTCGGCAGCACGTTCAAATTCAAGAGCTTCGGCGGCGGCGAGCATTTCACCGGTAAGCTCGGATATCAGATCTTCGCGTTCCTTGGAACTGAACATACCTCCGTCAAGATCGAGAATTCCGTCTCCATTGATGGTGTTAGTCGAGAAATCAGGAAGCTCACGCTTGCTCTTTTTGCGGTTTGAACTTCCAATTATTTCAGCTATCGTCTGACGCGGCTCCTTACGGATGGTCACAGGGGTAATGTTATGTTCAAGATTGTACGCTATCTGCTTCTTGCGGCGGGCTTCAGTCTGCGCGATCAGCCCTTTTATCGCCGGAGTCATATCGTCGGCATACAAAATGACCCTTCCGTTACTGTTGCGCGCCGCCCTGCCCGCAGTCTGTATGAGAGAACGCTCCGACCGGAGAAATCCGACCTTATCGGCGTCAAGAATGGCAACAAGGGCGACTTCAGGAAGGTCAATACCTTCGCGTAAAAGATTTATTCCGATAACGCAATCATATTCACCGTTGCGCAGCTTGCTCAGCACGCGCACCCGCTCAAGTGCATCAAGCTCAGAGTGCAGATAACACGCCTTGACTCCAAGTTCAGAGAGATACTCCGCAAGCCGTTCGCTGCTCTTTTTGGTAAGGGTGGTGATGAACGCCCGCTCTCCTTTGGAAGTTGCCTGCCGTATCTCTTCGAGCACATCATCAAGCTGCCCCTCCAGCGGACGGACTTCAACCGGAGGATCAAGCAATCCTGTCGGACGGACAACCAGTTCAATGGGTTTTCCGCTCTCGTTCAGTTCATATTCGCCCGGAGTAGCTGACACATAAACTGTCCTGTCGGTACAATCGCAGAATTCCTCAAATTGAAGCGGACGGTTTTCAAGCGCACTCGGCAGACGGAACCCATGTTCGATAAGGATCTCTTTACGGTGACGGTCTGCCTTGTACATCGCCTGAAGTTGCGGAAGTGTCACATGCGACTCATCTATGACGGTCACAAAATCATCCGGAAAAAAGTCAAAAAGACAGTAGGGACGGCTTCCGGGACGGCGGCAGGACAGATACATGGAGTAATTCTCGATTCCGCTGCAATACCCCAGCTCTTTCATCATTTCAAGATCATAGTTCACCCTCTGATGGATACGCTGAGCCTCCACAAGAAGATTGCGTTCCTCAAAATAGGCGATGCGTTCCGCGAGATCCTCGCGGATAAGATGGGCGGCGGCGTCTATTCTATCCTGTGGCATAACGAACTGCTTGCAGGGAAAGAGCGTAGCGTTTTCAAGCTTTATTATCACCTTGCCGGTCAGAGAATTGCGGCGCTCGATACTCTCCACCTCATCTCCCCAGAAACTTATCCGGACAAAATCGTCGCGCTGGGGCTCAAAGACATCGACGATATCTCCCCGCACCCGGAACATTCCGCGCTCGGGAGCAGCGTCATTTCTCACATACTGGATATCAACAAGACGGCTCAACAGTTCGTTTCTTCCCAGAGTGTCTCCGACGGAAAAGCGCACACACATCTCAGTAAACTCTTCCGGAGCTCCGAGGCTGTATATACATGATACACTCGCCACAACGATAACGTCTCTGCGCTCAACAAGACTGGTCGTTGTGGACAGGCGCAGACGCTCGATCTCGGAGTTTATAGAAGAGTCCTTGGCAATATAGGTGTCAGTCTGGGGAATATATGACTCCGGCATATAGTAGTCATAGTAACTTACAAAATACTCCACGGCGTTTTCCGGAAAAAAACTCTTGAACTCGCTGTACAGCTGTGCGGCAAGCGTCTTGTTATGAGAGAGTACCAATACTGGACAGTCAAGTTTTGCGATAGCATTGGCGAGCGTAAATGTTTTTCCGGAGCCGGTAACTCCGAGCAGAGTCTGGGCACGTTTGCCCTGGAGCAATCCACCAGCAAGGGCAGATATTGCCGCAGGCTGATCTCCTGCCGGAGCGTAGGGTGCGTGAAGTTTGTATATTCCCATCGTAAAAATCCTCCGGACATAAAATAATGCAGCAACCGGCAATTTTCAAGCAACTGCGGCTTGCCTTACTCAACATTGGGGGATATATTATAGCAAACCTAAACAAATCATAAAACAGGAATCAGAAAAATGACTCTCGACGGAATTTGGGATTTTCAATTTATCAAAGGCGGAAAAATCAGCGATTACACCCCGGAAATCTGCTGTTTCAATGAATTCGCGGCTGTTCCGGGATGTTTTGATGTCACCATCAGACACCGCTTTCAGCGCGGACTTGCGATTTACCGCAAGTTTGTGGAGGCGTGCGGACAGCAGAAACTTGTCATCGGCGCAGTCGGACTGCGGGCAAGAGTGTTCTGGGACGGAAAAGAGCTCGGCACATGCGATGTTCCGTTCTGCAAGGAAGAGTTCCGCTTTGATGCCGGATGCTGCGGCAGACATGAGCTCATCATCGCAATCGACAACCACGTTGATAACGGAGTTGATTCAATGTGGAGAGAGTATTATGATTTCTACCCCTATGGAGGAATCTACCGCTCGGTCTCCATCGAGGAAATCAAAGATATCGAAATCAACAGCTGCCAAGTCATCACCAAAAATATCGAAACTCCCGAAGTGGAAGTATCCGCCGAACTTGCCGGCTCCCTGGCAGGAAAAGAAGCCGTCATCAGCGTTGACGGAAACGAAATGGCAAAACTCGAAGCCAAAGAGAATATCTGCACCTCTATCAAACTCCCGGGTGCAGAACTCTGGGATACGGAAAACCCCGTGCTGCACACTCTCGAATTGAAAGTTGGAGAGGTCTCAATGACCGTAAACTTCGGAATCCGCGAAATCAGCTGCAAAGACGGAAAAATGCTGCTCAACGGTAAACCCTTCAAAATATTCGGAGTCAACCGTCACGACTGCCACCCGCAGTTCGGATATGCTGTTCCGGAAACCATCGTTCTCGATGACATCCAGGCGATCAAAGCCCAGGGGTTCAACTGCATCCGCGGTTCACACTACCCGCAGTCCCAGATCGTTCTCGATGTTTGCGACAGAGTAGGCATGCTGGTCTGGAACGAGTCTCTCGGCTGGCAGAACAGCCCGGCTTCACTGAACTCCCCCGGTTTCCAGAAACTCTTTCTGCATCAAACCGATGCTCTGGTCAAAAATGCGATCAACCACCCCTGCATCATCATGTGGGGCTTCCTCAATGAGACCTGCAGCCACAAACCGGAATCATACCCCTTCATGAAAGTTCTTTCAGACCGGGTAAAGGAGCTCGATCCCTCGCGTCCAGTGACTTTCGCATCAAACCACATGGATGAAGACCTCTGCATGGATCTCTGCGATATCATGTCATTCAACACATATCCTGCCTGGTATAATATCGCCGGCAGCGATCCGAACCAGGAAGAATTTTCACGCGACGCCGTGGAGCGTTCCTTCAAAATCATCAAAGACTTCGCAAGTCAGGAAAAATTCAACAAACGCCCCGTCCTCGTCAGCGAGATCGGAGCAGAAGCCCTTCCGGGAGACCACAGCGGTCTGCGCTGGAGCGAAGATTATCAGGCTGATCTCATAACCACCGTCCTTGAGATGATCGAAAAAGATGAGATCCTGCAAGGAGTGTTCCTCTGGATGTACTGCGACTCAAAAACCTACTCAAACCCCGGAGGTCAAGCCCGCGCAAGGGGATACAACAACAAGGGTCTGCTCGATGAATACCGCCGTCCCAAACTCTCCTGGCAGCGCGCCGGAAAACTTCTGAAAAAACAGTCCTGAGTCAAACAAAACTGATTATTTTTCCCGCAAGGAGCAAACTTTGAGTGAAGTTTGCTCTTTTTTCATGTTTTTTGTCTTGAACTCATGCCGCTTTGAAGGTATATTAAATGTATGTATGTTCACAGTATAGTAATAACATAAGGATTAAAAAAACACAATGTTCGACAATTTAAGCGATAAACTGCACGGAGTTTTCAAGAAACTCCGCGGCGAGAGCCGTCTTTCGGAGTCCAATATCTCCGACGCAATGCGCGAGATACGTCTCGCTCTGCTCGAAGCTGACGTAAACATTGAGATCGTTTCCAAATTTATCGAAGCGGTCAAAACTGAATGTCTCGGACAGGACGTGCTCAAAAGCGTCACTCCGGGACAGCAGGTCGTCAAAATCGTCAACGATGAACTGGTCAAACTGCTCGGAAGCGATACCGCAGAGCTCAATCTCTCGGGAAAACCCGCTGTCATCATGCTCGTGGGTCTCCACGGAAGCGGTAAAACCACCACCTGCGGTAAACTTGCACTCAAACTCAAACGCGATGGCAGACGCGTTCTGCTCGTTGCAGGCGACGTTTACCGTCCCGCCGCTATCGATCAGCTGGAAATCATCGGTAAAGAGATCGGAGTCACCGTCCACGCAGAACGCACCAGCGTCAACGTTGCCGCCATCGCGGTCAATGCCGTTGACTTCGCTTCAAAATCAGGTTATGACACCGTCATTATCGATACGGCAGGACGCCTCCAGATCGACGATACTATGGTCCAGGAGCTCGTCCGTATCCGTCAGGCTGTCCACCCCGACGAACTCCTGCTCGTCGCTGACGCCGCTCTCGGTCAGGAGGCCGTGTCGGTCGCAGAACATTTCCACAATGCACTCTCACTTACCGGTTTCATCCTCACCAAGCTCGACGGTGACGCCCGCGCCGGAGCGGCTCTTTCCATCCGGGAAGTCACAAAAGTTCCGGTGAAGTTTGCCGGTTCCGGTGAAAAACTTGACAATCTCGAGGTATTCCACCCTGAGCGTATGGCAAGCCGCATCCTCGGAATGGGTGATGTGGTCTCTCTCGTTGAAAAGGCTGCTGCCCAAATCGACGAAGAAGAGGCAAAAGCCCTTCAGAAAAAACTCAGAAAAAATCAGTTCGACTACAACGATTTCCTCTCTCAGCTCAAACAGATATCCAAGCTCGGAGGAATCGAGAGCATCCTTAAATTCCTTCCCGGAGGCAAGCAGCTCTCAAGCGCAATGGCTGGAGTCGATCCCAAACACTTCAAGCGCATGGAGGCGATCATCCTCTCAATGACTGCCAAAGAGCGCGAAAATCCTGATCTCATCGACTTTCCGCGCCGCAAGCGTATCGCCAAAGGTGCCGGAGTTCCCGTCGAGATGGTCAGCAATCTCGTCAAACAGTTTGACGGTATGCGCAAAATGATGCGCGGCAACACTCCGTTCGGAAGAATGCTCGCCAGCGGAGGCAACGTCCCGGAAGCAGGCATAGGCTCCTTCTTCGGAGGCGGTCCGACCCAGTTGAGCAAAAAGGCTCAGGAGCACAAGAAAAAAGTCGCTAAACTCGCTAAAAAAGAGCGCGCAAAACAGCGTAAACGCAAGAAGTAATCCATCATGTTGACTCTCTTTATATCATTTTGCCTCGGCTCACTCTGCGCCTGGGCGGTCGGTCGGGATCACGGCACTTTCGCCGGAGTAGTTTCAGGTCTCGGAGCTATGCTGGTGTTCCAGATCATTGCAGGACTTATTCTCCGCAGTATCATCAACAAGCGTCAGATGGAAATTCAAAATATCCTTGCCGACGCGCAGAACCGTATCCAGAAACAGATAAATCTCTTCCAGAAGCGTCCGCCGTCGAGCCAGAACGCTGCACGTCAGGCTCTCGAGAAGATCCAGAACGATGCGGCAAGAAAGGCGCTTGAGGCCACAGACATCTTCAAGCCCTACTACATCTGGAACCTTATGCTCAAAAAGCAGATCAACACCATGAAAATGCAGTTGTTGTTCCAGCTGGGAGAGTACAAGAAGGTCGATGAGATACTTCCAAAGTGCTTCATAGTCGATCACCAGAGTCTTGCGATCAAAATGACCCGCATGTACCGCAACAATGATGCTGAGCTTGATAAATTCTTCAACAAACGCTGCGCCAAAACCAAAGGCGAAGCAAGAGCATTCCTTGCTGCCGTCTATGCGTGGATGAAGCTTAAGCAGGATGAGCCTCAGAAGGCTCTTGAGGCTCTCAACAATGCAAGAAAAGTGAGCGATCTTCCGGTGATCGTCGATAATATCGAGCACATCGCTAACGGACGCTACCGCCACTATTCAAACAGCAGTCTGGGAGACGCCTGGTACGCGCTCGGATTGGAAGAACCCAAGGTCAAACCCCAGCGTCAGGCACGCAACCGGATGTTCTGAGCTCTTCCGCCAACAAAAAGAAGTCGAGGGGCTAAGGAATGAATTTCGAAAAGTTTTTGACAGAAATTTTTGCCAAAGCAATATATATTGTCACTTTTATTGGAGAAGTTTTTTCCTGCCCTCCCCGGCTCTCACGCCGCAAACGCGAATTTCTTTATTACCTTGATCTCTGCGGCGTAAAATCCTTGCCTATCGTTATCGTCATCTCTCTTCTCATGGGTTCCATCGTAGCCATACAGGGAGCCCTGCAAATGCAGAAGGTCGGTGCAGAAATATTTATCGTCGATCTGGTCGGGCTTGCCGTACTGAAAGAGTTCGGTCCGCTGATGGTCGCAATGATCTCCACAGGCCGGGCCGGAAGCGCTTTCGCCGCAGAAATCGGCACCATGAAGGTCAACGAAGAGATAAGCGCACTTGAAACAATGGGAGTAAATCCTTTTGAATATCTTGTGCATCCCAAACTTGCCGCCATGCTTATTGCGATTCCGGTGTTGACCATTTTCGGCGACGCATTCAGCATTCTCGGAGGAATGCTCCTCAGTACAAGCTCCCTCGATATTACCCTCACCGCTTACTGGACAAGAACTCTCGCTGTGCTCGACGGCGTGACTTTCATGCTGGGTATTCTCAAGTCAGCCGTTTTCGGAATACTCATCACCTTTGCAGGCTGCTGCTGCGGCTTCGCCTCCCCGGGTGACGCTCAGGGAGTCGGTCGCAGCGCAACTCAAGCCGTTGTAAGTTCGATTTTCCTCGTCGTTGTCGCTGATGCGGTCATAACTTTACTTTACTCTTTTATCGGATACTGACCTCTTATGGATAAATCAGAAACAATTATCGAAGTCAATGATCTTGATATCGGATACGACAACAGAACAGTCCTTGAAAACATCAACTTCAAGGTCAACAAAGGAGAAATCCTGTTCATTCTCGGAAACTCAGGCTGCGGAAAATCCACTCTGCTCAAACATCTTATCGGCCTCTATCAGCCGATCAGAGGTGATATAAAACTCCGGGGCAAAAGCATCGTCAACGCCTCGGAAGCAGAAAAAAAAGAGTTGTGCAAGGGGTTCGGAGTAACCTATCAGGGAGGTGCTCTCTTCGGTTCAATGACCGTAGCCGAAAACGTAGCCTTTCCGCTGGAAGAACACACAAACCTTCATCCGGATGTGATAAGAGCCATCGTCGAAGAAAAATTATCTCTCGTCGATCTCGCAGGATTCGGAGCCTTTATGCCCGCCGAACTGTCCGGAGGTATGAAAAAACGCGCAGGCCTCGCCCGTGCACTCGCACTCTCTCCGGATCTGCTCTTTTTTGATGAACCGTCTGCCGGACTTGATCCGCTGGCATCGGCATCTCTCGACAAGCTCATTCTTGAGCTGCGGGAAAAAATCAACGCCACCATCGTTGTGGTATCGCATGAGCTCGACAGTATTTTCAGTACCGCCGACAGGATCATCATGCTCGACAAAGAACGCAAAACCATCGTAGCCGAAGGAGATCCGCGGAAACTGCTCTCTGATGCAAAAGATCCGTGGGTCAAAAAATTTCTCGGCAGAAACAATATGAGATAAGGTGCACGCTATGACAGACAAAAAACAAAAGTTGAGGATAGGCATTTTCCTGCTCTCAGGAGTTCTGCTTATGGTCGCAATATTGTTCTTCCTCGGTCTCTCGGATATATTCAAAGACAAAGTAGTCATCATGACCCATTTTCAGGAGTCTGTTCAGGGATTGACCGTCGGTTCTCCGGTAAAATTCCGGGGAGTTCAGGTCGGTGCAGTTTCAGATATATCTGTCATGCTCAACGAAAAACACGTTTGGGTAACCATGGAAGTCGATCCGGACTACTTTAAAAACCTCAACCGTTCCAGCTTTATCAAAGCTATGAAAAACGAGCGGAAGAACGGTCTCGCCTGCCGTCTCGAATTCGCGGGAATCACCGGAATGAAATTCATTGATTTTGACTATTTCAGAAATGGAGATACCCCTGTTGACACTCCGAAAAGTTTTCCGGGAGACGATTCTGTGCTCTATATTCCGAGCGTACCGTCAGCGTTCCGCGACTTCAGTTCCGCAGTGGTAAACGCTATGGACAGGCTTTCAAAGATCAGGTTTGAAGAGATCAGCAACGAGCTTGAACGCTCACTTACAGCAGTAACCACGCTGCTTACTGACCCCACGATCAAATCAACTCTTGTAAAGATAAACGAAGCAGCCGATAATCTCGAATCAAGCACATCTGCCATCAATCAGGCTGTCAATGAGGAGAGATTGGTCTCCCTGCTCAACGATGTTGAAGAAAACTTGAAGGCTCTCCACAACCTTACCACAACTCTCACAGAACAGTCGCGCCAGATGAAGCTTCCGGAAAGCAGCAAGTCTATACGCAAAGCCGCGGGAAGCGTCGTGGAAAGCAGTCAGGACATCAACGCTACTCTGCAAAAATTCAACCGCACGCTTGAATCGCTCCGCACCTTCCTCGATTATATCGGAAGCGATCCAGCAGCATTCATTCAAGGCAAAAAACAAAAGAAAATATTAAAATGAGCGAACGCGATTACAAAGAAGCAATAAAAGATCTTGTCAAACGGGACAAACGCTACACAGAAGAGGCATACAACTTCGTTTCAGAAGCTGTCAACTACACCGTGGCAAAGCTCGACGCACATCGCCATGTTTCGGCGCTGGAACTGCTCAAGGGAGCAAGGGAACTCGCGTACAGTCAATACGGAGTAGTATCCGGACTCGTCCTCAACAAATGGGGACTCCGCCGCGCCAATGATCTCGGAAATGTGGTGTATCTGCTTATCGGAGAAAATATTTTGAGCGCGTCAAATGATGACCGTCCGGAAGACTTTGATATAGAGTTTTCTTTTGAACCGCTCGCTTCTAAAACCAACAAAAAATAACCCGAAGTTTTAATAATCAATGTTCCGTCCTCCTCCAATTTATTCCCGCCGTTTTTCAAACGGATTCTCCGCTTATGCTGTTTCCTCCCCCGGAGTGGCGGCTCAAGTTGAGCTTTGTATCAAAACCGGAAGCATCCATGAGGGAGAACATCTCGGATGCGGTCTCGCTCACTTTCTTGAACACATGCTGTTTCAGGGATGCCGTAATTACCCGGGCAGAACTGTAAGTCAGGAGGTCAGCAGGCTGGGAGGAAATATAAATGCCTATACCAGTTTCGACCGCACCTGTTTCTACATCAACCTTCCGGGAAGACATACGGAAAAAGCAGTCGAAATACTGAGCTCAATGGTTCGTTATCCGGAGCTTCCGGAAGATATCTGCAAAAGTGAAAAAGAGGTTATTTTAAGGGAGTGCGATCTCTCTCTCGACAAACCGGGAACTCAGGTCATCAATCAGCTGCTCTCGCTCGTATATCAAAGCCATCCGGTCCGGGTGCCTGTGATAGGATACAAAGAGAGGATTTCGGAAGTTACCCGCTCCCAGCTCGCAGAATTTCACGCGAAACGCTACACTCCTGAACGGGCGTTTTTCGTCGTTGCCGGAAACATTGATCCTGACCGGATATTGGACAAAATCGAAGCGTGTATATCCGACTGGCAGCGCGGCTGTCCCGCCGGAATACAGATAGCTCCCGAACCGGAACAGTTGTGGAAAAGAGAGAGCGAATTCTTTTTTGCAGACAACCTCTCGCGCATCGCGGTCGGAACGTCTCCGGGAACTGCGGCAAAAGATACTGCGGCTCACAATATCCTCTGGGGTGCGCTCGGTATGGGAAGCGCAGGAATCCTTCCGGTGAAGTTCATGGTCGATAATCCCATCGCACTCGACATCAGAATTTTCGACAGCAATCTCCCGGGCGGAGGAATCAGCGCTGTATCAGCAGTCGCCAAAGAGGCCGATATCAGCAAACTGCGCTCAGGAATCCTGAAAGAGCTTGAAAAAGCCGCCAAGGGAAACATTTCGCAGAGCGCAGTCAGGCAGGAAAAAACTCAGCAGTATGCAGAACAGCTGAGACGCGCGAATGATATTGAAAATATCGCTTCCGAAATCGTTGACTGCATCGTCCAGAATGGTTCTCCTGATCTTGAAAACTCCATGTTCAGGGAAATAGAAAAAGTCACCTGCGACGACGTCATCCGCCTTGCCGCCGAGGAACTTGACGCAAAAAAACTGTCTGTTGTCATCCAGCACTCGGAAAAAACTGTAAAAAACAAAAGCAAAACGCGTCATCAGGAAAAACGGGTGCAGCAGGGCTCCGTATCAGCTGGATGCGAAGTCATATCCATCAGCGACAACTCAGTACCGCAAATAAGCGTGGGGCTGCTCATGCCGGCGGGTCCATTGTTCGATCCGCACGGAAAAACCGGAGCTTCTTCGCTCGCAGTCTGCATGCTTAGCACCGGAACCAAAAAACTCAACGAAGCCAAACTGCTCACCGAGCTTGACAAGTGCGGAGCAGACTTCTACGCCCAATGTTACGCAAACTCCGCAATGTGCCAGTTGACAGCTCCGGCAAAATATTTCAAGCGCGCGTTCTCGATATTCTTGCAGCAGTTCAGCGAAACTGAATTTGCTCCGGAGCTCTTTGAGCGCGACAAACAGAAGATCATTGAAGGAGTGAAGCACAAAAACCTCACTCCGCTTCCGGCGGCGACCCGTCGCGCACTCGGGCTCCTGACCAACAACCACCCGTTTTCTCTGGGAAGAAACGGTTCTGCTGAAACGCTTGCAAATATCTCGGCTGATGATGCAAAAAATCACCTCGCATCCATGCTCAACGCTTCAGGAGTAAAAATAGGTTTTGCCGGAAGCTTGAATTTTGATGACGCAATGGAGTATGCAAATATGTTTGCAGATACCTGCTGCACCTCAAAATCTCCGCTTGTAATGTCAAATGGACCGCAATTCATAAAGGAACAGATACATGACAGTATCGTTCTCCCCAAAGAACAAAATGCAGTGGTAATGGCGTTCAAGGGAATAAGTTCTGTAACCCAGAAGGAACAAACTGCGATATCCATACTCAAGCAGCTTGAAAACGGACTTAACTCCAAGCTTTTTGAACTTGTCAGAGAAGATAACAGTCTCGCATACTCAGTAGGAATGGCGATCCAGAGCGGACTTGTCAGGGGCAGCATGATGTTTCACGCCAAAACCGCAAAAGGCAAAGGCGATAAAGTCATATCCCTCTTCAACCAGGAACTCGACCGCCTGCGCCGCCGCATGATTTCCGCCGAAGAGTTTGCCAACGCCAAAGAACAGGCTGCATTCGCCCTGTGCGGAAACTTGCACACCCCCTCGTATCTGCTGCCTGAAGTGCTGCTTGATCTGTACTACAAAAACACTCCGCAGACAGAGCCGCAGGAGATCGAAAAACAATTTCTCAACTTCTCTGCCGACGACTTTTACGAAGTGTTTCAGGAAGTCTTTGACAATGCTGTTCCGGTAACAGTCGAAGCAGGAAACATCTGATTATTTTTCCGCCAGATATGACGGAGCGTTTTTATGTTCAGATAATCTGAACTGCGGTTCAGGTATTTCCTTGCCGTCGAGATACGCAGACACAAGATCGCACGCTTCTGTAAAATCGCCGCGCTCTATCCAATGGATGTCTATGCCCTCACGCTCAAGTTTCCGGAAAAATATATCCTGACGCTTGGCAAACTGCCGTATGCGGTTGAGCAGATTGGTACGCATATCCTCAAATGACACCTTTCCCTGAAGATATGCAGATATCTCTCTGTACTCAAGACCATAGAATTCGAGCTGCTCAAAACTTACTCCGTCGCGGTTGAGCTGCGCTATTTCATCGACCATTCCGGCGGCGAATCGGGCATCGAGCCTCTGCTCGATTCGGGAACGCACCTCGAGGCGGGGATAATATACTCCAAGCACCAGAGCGTCGAGTTTGAACGGAGGAGTGAACCTGCCCTCTGCTCCGGAGTCTTCTCTGCGGGTACGCGGAACGCCTTTTTCACGCATGGGCAGCTGCTCTCCGGGAAGGGTGAAACTTCTCAGCAGAGCCTCAAGGTAGAGTGCAGTGCCTCCACACAGCAGCGGAGTCTTGCCGCGGCGCGTTATATCGTCCACAGCGGAAAAAGCGTCATGGCAGAATTTCCACAAATTGTAGTCTCCTGCCGCGGGATCTGCAATATCAATGAGGTGGTACGGAACATCGCCATACTCCTCAAGATCCTTGCCTGTGCCGATATCCATTTTTCGATATACCTGCCGCGAGTCGATACTGATTATTTCACAGTCAAAACGGCGGGCAAGTTTTACCGCCAATCCGGTCTTTCCGGTGGCAGTAGGTCCAGTTACAACGATGGCTTTACGGACGTCAGAATAGGCATTTTTACATTCGATATCCAAAATTCACTCCATTTATTCAATATTTCTGTCAAAAAAATTTTACATTTCACGTTGCACGTATTATATTATGGAGTGTGAATGGAGTTTTTTCAAATCAGATTGGATATTTTTTATGGAAAAACAGCAAACTTTGGCTAAACCAGAGCAAATTTCAGGAATTGCTCTGCATACCGGAGTCAGAGCAACGTTGTGTCTCAACCCTGCTCCGGAAAATACCGGAATCGTTTTCCGCCGCATCGATATGCCGGGAAAACCGGAAATTCCTGCGTCCGCCAAGAACGTCATTGACGTACAGCGCGGAACCACCATCGGTTGCGGAAACGCCGCAGTTTATACCATCGAACACATCATGTCCGCGCTCCACGCCTGGAAGATCGACAACTGCATCGTCGATATGGACGGAGCAGAGCCTCCGATCTGCGACGGCAGCTCAAGAGAGTTTTCCGCCATGGTCGAGAGATCCGGAGTCGTAGAACAGAACGCCGAGGCAAAGATCTGGACTCCGACAAAACCGCTTCACTACAAAAACGGTTCGACCCAGGTGGCAATATTTCCGGACATCGAAAAGCTCTCAGTATCCTGTGTAACAAGCTTCAAGGGATGCCCCTTCGACCCGCAGTATTTTGAATACGAACTTGACCGCGACACCTACAAAGACGAGATCGCTCCGGGAAGAACTTTCGTCGATTACCGCGACCTGCGTGCTCTTATGAGCTACGGTCTCTGCAAAGGAGGAACCCTCGACGCCGCCGCGATCATCTGCGACGGAGCGGTCATCTGCAAAGATGAACTCAGGTTCAACAACGAAATCGTAAGGCACAAGATCCTCGATCTGCTCGGCGATATATATTTGTGCGGAGTGCGGATCAAAGGCAATGTCATCGCCGTCAAACCCGGACATCCCGCTAACGTCGCCCTGACCAAAATGATCATCGATGATATGAATAACAATTGATATAAAGGATATTTTATTATGAAAAAATTCTGCGAAATCAACGAAATCAAAGCATTTTTCAAAAACCGTGTTCCGTACCAGCTCCTCGACCGTGCATGGCAGACCGGTGACAATACCTGGGAAGCTGTCAAGTGTGTGACCATCAATGAAGATTTTTTCATCGGACATTTTCCCGGACACCCCATCATGCCCGGAGTTCTTCAGCTCGAAGCGATGAAGCAGCTCGCTGAACTTGCGGTCAGAGAGAGCATCATCACTCCCGAAGCAGACAGAGTGCGCATCGTCAAGATTGCAAAGGTGAGATTCCGCCGCCCTGCCCTTCCCGGAGACCGCCTCAAGATCAGCGTTGAGGTCACTTCCATCGAAGGCAATACCGCAGAAATTTCCGCCAAAGTCGAGAGCGCGGGAGGCATGGTGAGCGATTCCAAATTCACCTTGCAGGCGTGTGCTTACGAAAAAACTGACGCTGTTCCCGAACTGTTCAATGACTATGACCTCAATGACAATGTCGATATGAACAACGACAAAATCATGGAAGTCATGCCTCACCGTTTCCCCTTCCTGCTCATCGACTATATTCCCGAAAACCGCGGAGAGAACGTTCTTGCCATCAAAAACATCTCTGCCAACGAAGCGTTTTTCGATAATATGAGCGAAGACATGGTCGTTCCGGTCTCCCTGCTCTGCGAAATCGGCGCCCAGGCTGGATGTGCAAGCATCCTCGCCCGTCCTGAAAACGCCAACAAACTCGGATACTTCATGTCCATCGACGGAGCAGAGAGTTTCGCTCCCGTCCGCCCCGGAGACCAGTTGGTCATCCGCTTCAACCTTCCCGCCGGAAAATCACGCTTCGGAAAAGGCAGCGGCGAGATGCTGGTCAACGGCAAAGTCGTTTTCAAAGTCACCCTGATGTTTGCTCTTGTTGATAAATAAGGATTTTTCTGCACAATGAAAGAGTCTCTCAACATCCTCACCATCGGAAACAGTTTCGCAGACAGCGCGGTCAGAGCTATCGTTCCTCTGGTCAACGCGGTCGGTAAAAAACTGCACATCTCCAAAGCTAATTTCGGAGGTTGTGAACTGCGCCGCCACTGGGGCTATATCAGCGCGGAGATCAACGATCCCGTGAACTGCCGCATCTATCCCGGCACCCAGCTCTCCAATATCCTTTCCGGAACACCGTGGGATATCGTCACCATACAGCAAGCGAGCCACGAAAGCTGGAGAAGAGAGACTTTTCAGCCCTACGCGCAAAACATCGTTGACTTCATCAAAAAGCATGCCCCAAAAGCAGAGGTAGTCATCCAGCAGACATGGGCGTACAGAGCTGACCATCCGAAATTCCAGAAGGATAGCGAATGGGGCATCTCCCAGGAGGAGATGTATAAACTCCTGACCGGAAACTACAAAAATCTCTCTTCCGAACTCGGAAATCTCAGAATCCTGCCGACCGGCTATGCCGTGCAGCTGGCCCGGAAAGAGCAGAGCGTCAAATTCAAACCGATGACTCCGGAAGATACCGCAAAACTCACGTATCCTGATATACCTCCGCAGTCCGGCGCGCTGGTCGGCAGAGATTACTACGAAAAAGATTTGGATTCCGGAGAGTTCGTCTTGAAGACCGACCGCATACATCTCAATGGCCGCGGCGAGTATCTTCAGGCAATGGTCTGGTTCGGTATGCTCTATGAATGCGATGTTCGGAATATCAACTATGTTCCGGAAAATATCGGAAAAGCTGACGCCGCGTTTTTGAGAGATATCGCCGCCCGCGCCATCGAAAAAGCACAAAATATTCCCGATTTTTGCTGAAACTTGAAAAAAAATTCAATTTTTTATCCAAAATCATTTGACAAACCGGATTTTTATAATATAGTAGTCCTGATTTGATAAACATTTAAATATACCATATCAAGGAGATAACAATTTATGGCAACCACCTGTCCCTATTGCAACACCGACGTTAAAGAGTCTTTGATCGAGGCCGAAGACGGATGTTGTCCTGAGTGCGGCGCTCTTATCGGAGCCAACAACTCGTTTTTCGATGATGATGACGAAGGATTCGACGATTACGAAGACGACGATACCCAGGATGTCTTCAACGATTTCGATGATGATGACGGCGATGATGCCTTCGCCAACGATGACTATGATGACGACGACATCTTCAGCGATGACGACATCGGCGACGAGTTCGATGAAGATTACGACGATGACGATGTAATGTGATCTCTGATGTTTTATAACTTCGGCTCCGGGTGGCAGTTTTGACTGTCCGGAGTCTTTTTGCGTATTATTTATCAAGGAAAACACAAATGAATTTTGTTGCTGATCTCGAAAATCACCTGCGTTCAGAATTTCCGTCTTATCCCGGAGTTCCGACCCTCAACCCCGAAGCCTGCCCCCAAGGACAGAGCGGAGATTTTACCCTCAACTGTTTTAAAATCGCCAAATTCTGCGGTAATCCCATGGCTGCTGCCAAGGCTGCCGGAGATTATCTTGCCGGACACGCCGACGTCGAAAAAGTCCAAGTTATCAAGGCCTTTGTCAATGTGACTCTCAAACCCGCAGCACTCTACCGCGATACCATTGCCGATGAGGCAGCCCTGCTGGAAAGAGGAAAACTTCCGCCGGAGGAACGCAAACGCATACTCATCGAGTTTTCTGCTCCCAACACCAACAAACCTCAGCACCTCGGACACGTCAGAAACAACACCCTCGGAATGTCTCTCGCATCTCTGCTCAAACGCGTCGGACATGAGGTCATCGAAATAAATCTGGTCAACGACCGCGGAATCCATATCTGCAAATCCATGCTCGCATACAAACTTTTCGGCAACGGTATCACTCCGGAAACCGCCGGAAAGAAGGGCGATCATCTGGTCGGAGACTTCTACGTCAAGTATAATCAGGCTCTTTCTGAGGAAATCAAAGCTCTGCGTGAAGCCCATCCGGAGTATGCCGACCGCGACAACGACGACCTCTTCCTCGAAACCAAAATCGGCAGAGAGGCTCAGGATATGCTGCGCGACTGGGAAAACGGCAAAGAGGATGTCCGCGAACTCTGGAACCTTATGAACTCCTGGGTTTTCGAGGGCTTCGACCAGACCTACAAGCGCATGGGAATCGACTTCGATCACACCTATCTTGAGAGCCAGACCTATCTGCTCGGAAAAGATATCGTCAAGGACGGCCTCGAAAAAGGAGTGTTTTCAAAACGCGACGACGGTGCAATCATCTGCGACCTCGGCAAAATGGGCAGCAAAGTCCTGCTCCGCAAAGACGGTACCAGCGTTTATATCACTCAGGATATCGGAACCACTCTGCTCAAATACAATGACTATCAGCCCGATTCAATGATCTGGGTGGTGGGCGATGAACAGAATCTGCACTTTCAGATGCTCTTCGAGATCATCAAACGTCTCGGATATGCCTGGAGCGAAAAACTTTATCACCTCTCATACGGCATGGTCAACCTTCCCTCAGGAAGAATGAAGAGCCGCGAAGGTACTGTTGTGGATGCGGATGATCTCTTTGATGAGATGGCAAAACTCGCATCAGACGCCTGTCGTGAACGCGATGCTGAACTCTCAGAAGAGGAACTCGCCAAACGCGGTGAACTCATCGGTCTCGGAGCTCTCAAATTCATGCTCCTCAAGTTCAACGCAAAGACCACTATAACATTCGATCCGGCTGCAAGTTTGAGATTTGAGGGTGATACCGGTCCCTATATCCAGTATGTTGCCGCACGCATCAACTCCATTTTGAGAAAAGCTGCCGAAAAAGGAATTTGTGTCTCTCAAAACGATACCAACTGGAGTCTGCTCTCGAGCGAATACGAAAAATCGCTCGCTGTAAAACTCTTCTTCTACGCATCCATCCTCAAGAGCTGCGCCGAAAAACGCGACTGTTCCGGACTTGCGGACTATCTGCTCGATCTCGCAAAAGCGTTCAACCGCTTCTACCGTGAGTGCCCGGTGATGACTGCGGAAACTGAAGAGCTGGTCAAAGCACGTCTTGCTCTCGCCTCCATCGTTAAAAACGTTATCGCTGACGGTCTTGGAACTATGACTATCGGCGTTCCCGAGGCGATGTGATATGAACATCTACCGCGAACAACTGCGTCTGCGCCATCACCAATGCGGCGCAGACTGCAAACTGAAACTCAAGAGCATCTTCGATATCTTCCAGGATGCCGCAGCCGACCATGCTGATATTCTCGGCTGCGGTATGGAAAACATGCTTGAAAACCGAACTCTCTGGGTGCTTTCGCGGCAGAAAATCGAGATCATACGGCTTCCGGAAGTCAAAGAAAACGTGACCATCGAAACTTATCCGTGCGGAGTTGACCGCCTCTTCGCCCTGAGAGAATACCGTCTCTACGATAAAGACAACCAACTTATCGTCAGAGGAACTGCGGCATGGCTGGTGCTTGACTCGGATAACATGCGTCCCAAGCGTCTTTCGGGAGAAACGTTGAATATTCTTCCGGACAACAGCGGACTTCCGGTAAGCTTCACTTCGCTTGGAAAGATTTCCTCCTGCTCCGGAAATGCCATGTTTGATCTCAAAGTAAGACCCAGCGATATCGACATGAACCGGCACCTGAACAATGCCAATTATGCTGCAATGGTTCAGGATGCGGTCTATTCATGCAATGCTGCAATGGAAGATATCAGCTCCGTTGAAATCAATTATCTGCACTCAGGTCAAATAGATGACCAGATATCCGTCTTGCTCTGCGCTGAAGGAAAAAATATATCTGTCAGCGGTTCCTGCGCTGAAAAACCAGCCTTTACCGCATCTGTCACTTTAAAGTGACTACAATGATCTCTGCCGGCACACAAAGCCGCACGGGAAAACCATTCCAGATACCACTGCCGTTGGAAACAATGAGCACGGTATCTTTTATTTTATAGAGACCGGAAACAAATCCTTCATTCATATTGGCAACTATCTGTTTGAGGAACGGAGCCATTCCCCCGTGAGTATGACCGGACAACTGCAAAACCACTCCTTTTTTGTACGCCGCCTGATTCGCAACATCTGGACGATGAGCGAGCAGCACTACCGGAGTCTTTTCGGGAATTCCCTTCAACGCCTCATTCAAACTCGGAGTCGGAGGCACACGGCGGCGCGCCGCCCTGTCAGGAACTCCGGCGATAGCTACGCCGCAATCGAGAACGACGTTTTTATTGTCGAGCATATTCAACCCGAGACGCTGGAACTCTTTTCGCCATTTATCATAACCGGAGTAATATTCGTGATTTCCGGAGACAGCATACACTCCGTATTTGGCTTTCAAATCTTTCAGCGGAGCCACTGATGGTCCCGTGCGCTCCACGCTGCCGTCAACCATATCTCCGACAATGGCGATAACATCAGCATTCTGCTCCATAGTGCGGCGCACCATTCCGGCAATGCGTTTTTCTCCAGTAAGCGGATCGGCGTGGAGATCTGCCAACACCGCTATCCGTAATCCAGACGCCTGTGGGGGAAGATCCTTTACCCTTACTGTATAATTGGTTATTTTCGGAATTGGTATCGTATTGTAAACTCCGATTGAGACAATCACGGTAACCACGGAAAGTATTCCGAGGTGGCTCCACATATCATACTTGCGGTGTTTCTCTTTTGATATTTTTTTGAACGCAAAATAGCGGACCAGCTCATAGACAAGCAATAAAAAAAAGAAAAACATCATAGCGGCATACAACCAACCTCCGCCAAGAATCACCCAGCCGGGAACTGTGGGAGCAAAGAGTTTGGGTCCTCCAATAACTCTTATTATCGGAAACTTCAGCGCAGCAAGGGCAAGCGGAACCGCTGCCGCCCATTTCCATTTGCTCTTGATCGGTAATATAACCCTGAGAAAAATCAAACAGCCTATAAAAAAACTCAGAATCATCAATTTATACATATAATATCCATCCTCGTTATTCTGCAATACGATATAAAATACTTCAATAAACAGCCTATTACAAGCAGTATTTGATATTTCAAACAAAAGTGACTTGAAAAAAACGTGTTCAGATGCTAAATTCTTTTGATTGATTTTTTACTATTTTATGAATACAGGAAACAACATGAATATTACAACTGAAAAAGGCAGATTTTCCGCCCTCATCCCCTTTATCGTTTTTGCAGCGTTCTATCTCGGACTCTCTCTCTGGACAGGAGACTTTTACCGCGTTCCCATGACAGTTGCCTTTCTTGTAGCTTCCGCAGTAGCTCTCACCATGAGACCGCGCGACATCGCAAAAAACATAAATGTCTATGCGCGCGGAATGGGTGAACCCGATATCATGATCATGTCGCTGATCTTCATTCTCGCAGGAGCTTTTGCCGCCATCGCCAAAGGTATGGGAGCGGTCGACTCCACTGTGGCTATCGCACAAAATATACTTCCGGAATCCCTGCTGCTGCCCGGAATGTTTATAGTCGCCTGTTTTCTCTCGCTCGCCATCGGAACAAGCTGCGGAACCATTGCGGCACTCACTCCTATCGCAATATCCATGACCTCCAGTATGAATGCCGCCCCGGCGGTCATGGTCGGAGCGGTCATCGGAGGCGCGATGTTCGGAGACAATATATCTATGATATCCGATACCACCATCGCCGCGACCCGCACAATGAATATCTCAATGAAGGACAAATTCTTTTCCAACATATCCTTTGCCCTGCCCGCCGCAGCGGTCACTCTGGCTATTTATATATTCTGCAGCAGAGACCTTCAGGGGGCTTCCTCGGTAAAACCGCTTATCGGATTAACGGATTTCATCCGCATCACTCCATATATCCTCATTCTCGCGCTCGCAGTCTATGGAATAAATGTATTAGTCCTTCTCTTCGGAGCAAGTGTTTTTGCCGCCATCATCGGCATCACTCTCAAAACCTTCGACTTCTGGGGCGCGCTCGATCTGCTGGGAAAAGGATGTCTCAATATGTCAGAAACACTCTTTGTCGCGCTGCTCGCCGGAGGTTTGCTCTCCATCGTAAAACATCTCGGAGGCGTGGCGTTTATCATGCAGAAAATCGAACAATGCGTCAAAAGCAAAACAGGCTGTGAACTCGGAACCGCCCTTCTCGTGTCGGCAGTCAACCTCTTCACAGCCAATAATACGGTGGCTATCGTAATAACAGGCCCCATTGCAAGAGAGCTGGCGGAGCGCTACAAATGCTCACCCAAACGCATCGCCAGCATACTTGATGCCTCAAGCTGTATCATACAGGGAGTCATTCCTTACGGAGCTCAGCTCCTGATTGCAACCGGAATCGCTCACGGCGCAAATGTAAAACTCTCAGCCGCGGAGCTTGTGATAAGCTGCCGCTATCAGCAACTGCTGCTTATCGCACTCATTATCTGGATATTTTTCAGACGCAATAAAAATTGTTAATGTCTCAAATGTTGTGAAGAAAAATGACCGGCGGCGGTGCCCCGCGGTCAATCTCGCGCCTTGCATCTGCGTCGCGGCGGTCGTGTACAAAAGTACACTCCCTTGCTGTGCTCGATGCAAAACGCGACATTGTCTCACGGATGCATCCACCGAGGCAAACAAGCGTGTGGCGTATGTTGACAAAATACAACGAATGTGCTATATTTAAGCACATATCAAATAACGTTTGTCATCAATTTAAAAAAATTTTTCACAAAAATTGGGACAATACCTAAAAATTCGGCTCAAAGCTGATTACTGCAGGCGGTCACAAACTCTTTCCAGTCGTCAGGAGCTCTTTCCACCAGAGTTTTTCCGTCAGCACCGCTCATTATAAGCAGATGGAATTTAATATTGGAAATTCCTTTGAACTTTGACTCCACTGCTTTAACAAACTTGGGTCTTCTGATCTGCTTTTTGAGCGTTGTCTTACCCGTCTCTGTCATGTCATCAACCGCAATGCTATAGGTATAGGTGGCTGTTCCATCCAAGAAAATACCGGTGATATGAACATATTTATCCCTGCGCTCTCCTGAAATAAGTATCGGTGCAAGAAAATCTGTTTGGGCAGAAGCCTTGACGAATTCATTGAAACTGTACACACAATCGCGCGCGTTTTTCACAAACGATCTGAAATCCTGAATTTGTTTTTCTTTACTGTTTTTATTGTTCGCGATATACTCATTGCACTTGCGCAATGCGTTATTGAATACCGTCATATCACCGCGGCGGAAAGCATCTGCTGCTCCGGAAACAAGCGGATTTTTCAGTGCAGTGATCGCATTCTTCAATGCGGTATTTTTTTGTCTTCTTGCTGCCTCTATTTCTTTGCGTTCCTGCTCAAGACGGGCGCGTTCTTCAGCTTTGCGTTTTTCCTCTTCGGCTTTACGCTTCTGTTCTGCGATGTGGGCGGCACGTCTCTGCTCATCCTGTTTTTTTCGCAGGGCTGCAAACTTTTTCACCTCTTTTTCGCGGTATGGCGCAAACACAAGTATCTCATCGAGTCTGTGATAGATCGACAGCAACGGTTTCAGGGTGCGACGCTCCTCGGTAGTCTGCGGTGACATAAGATAGCTCAAACGGAAGTTGATCTTATCGTACAACTCCTGTTTTTTATCCGGATTCTGGCGGTGAAACGAAAGCAACGCATTGACGCTGTCGATATACTCCTGCCGGGTGACCGGAACGACTTTTACCGGTTTGGGAGGAACTTTTTTAACTTCCTTGCGCTTCTTTTCAGCCTTCTTTTCAACAGTTTTTGCTCCATCTTTCTTTACCAGCGCATGCAGACCTTTTCCTGCATTCCGGGCAAACTCAGGCATCCAGGACTCTTCATGACAGAAGAAAAGTACTGAAACCGCTCCGACGATAACTACCAGGAGTGCTCCAAGTGAAATCAGAGATATCACCAGAACTTTTGAGCGTTTGGGAGCAGCTGACTCCACAAGTTCTTCTATCTCTTCAGAGTCGCTTTCCGCTCCGTCATTATGCTTGGCGATCAACGCTGAACGCACAGAGGTCTGCTCGACGGATGCTTCCTGCGGTTTGACCTGCTCTGCAGCCGCGGTCTCCGGAGTCTCTGCCTTGTTTTCTGCGGAAGTCTCTTCAACAGCTTTTTTTTCTTCGGGTACGGTTGGTGCTGTTTCCGGTTTAGCTGCCACGGCAGGCTTCACCACAGATTCCGGAACCGACGCCTTGGAAACTCCAGCCGGTGGCATCGACGGCTTGAGAACCGCCGCCGGTCTTGCCGGTGCTGACGGTCTTTGCGGAGCCTCTGCTTTCGGTTTGCGCTTGATTCCAAGTCCTTTGAGCTTCAGACTGACAGCCGGAGCTCCTTTGCGTTTATTGAGTGGTCCCTTGAGCGCATTGTCGATATCTGCAATAAGATCAAGCGGATCCTGATAACGCTCCTCGATATTGCGCGCCATCATCTTCATTATTATATCATTGACGCTGTCCGGAACATCGGGGTTCACGCTTTTCGGAGGCTCAAGATTTCCGTCAACGTGTTTGTGCGACATCTCTTCGACTGTGTCGGCGACATAGGCGTAGCGTCCTGTCACCATCTGGAAGAAGGTTGCTCCAAGACTGTAAATATCGCTTCTTACGTCAGTGGGAACTCCGGTAAGCTGTTCGGGGCTTATATACTGGGGAGTTCCCAGCACTTCGTCTCCTGCCTCAGCGTGTTCATCATTCACCCCTGCCCTGCGCGCCAATCCCAGATCGGCGAGTTTGGCAAAGCCGTTGGAGTCGAGCATGATGTTGTCTGGTTTGATATCCTGATGGACAAGACGCTGCTCCTTCCATGCGGCATTGATCGCTCCTGCCACCTGACGGATAACTTGAAGAGCGCGCTCCGGAGCTATCACTTTTTCACGCTGGATGATCTGTTTGAATGTCTCGCCGCGGATAAGCTCCATGGCAAAATAATATACTCCCTCGTCTTCGCCGACGGCGTATGCCTGCACGATGTTGGGGTGATTTACTTTTGCCGCCGCCCGAGCTTCGCGGAACAAGCCTTCGACATACTCTCGGTCATCGGTAAAACGCGCCTGAAGTATTTTGAGTGCCACCGGGCGGTCGAGGGATATCTGGCGGGCAAGATAAATTTCGCCCATTCCTCCCTTGCCGAGCTCAGACTCAATCAGAAAATCTCCAATAACAGTTCCGGGAGAACAGGAGGTTTCCGGAACATCATGCGCAACTCCGCAATCGGGACACGCTATCTTTCCATCCACGGCGTCTTCAGGAACAACTGAAAAAATCTTGTGGCATTTTTCACAATAAAGTTTCATATCACGTCACCTGCCTTCCTTCTTTGCAGGGTCTTTTGAAACACTCTTGTTCTCATCAATTTCCTGCTCAAAGAAATAACGCACCACCGCTTTTTCGCGGAGTGATATCTTGTATTTTTCACAGCTTTCAATCCTCTTCTGCTTCTCAAACTTTTCACGCAGACGGGGAAGTACACTGAAATAATCGTTTCCGCTGCCGGGAACAAACTTTATGACTTTGAGGAAATTTATTCCCTCTGCCGTCTTCACAGGTCCGAAAACGCTGCCCTCTTTGAATGATTTGACTGCTTCGGCAAACTCTGTACGCAGACGTTTTACTTCGATCGTGCCGAGACGGCCTCCATTATCTTTTCCGGGGCCCTCGGTAAACTTAGCGGCAAGATCGGCAAATGCTGCCGGATCAGCCTTGAGCTGCTGTGATATCTTTTCCGCAACCTTGGAATCGGTGACCAGGATCATGGCAAGCTCTACGCGGTCAGGCTCGGAAAACTCGTCTTTGTGTTTCTCATAGTAACGGTACAAATCCTCCGGAGTTGTAGTGTTTCCGGCAAGGCAGCAGCGGTGGAGCATAAGCTGTATCGCCATATACTCCTCAACGTCACGGCGCATCTTTGCGTAATCGACTCCATTGCTCCGCAGTTTTGCCATAAAGTCCGAGCGTGAACGAGCTCCCATCGCAGTCGCAAGACGGTCGATCTCGGAATCGATATCCTGTGCCGGAATACGGAAACTGCCCGCATGGTAATCGGCGGCAATAAGCTTGCGGTCGATCATGTCATCCACCGCCTTGCGGCGTATCGCAAGTATCGCTCGCGGAAGCTCGCTTGCAGGAAGCGAAAGATAAGCAATATGCTCCGGCTCGCGGGTATGCGCCAATACATCGCGTAAACTGATGGCTTCACCGTTCACAGATGCGATTATGGAATTGCTCTCCCAGCCGTCATTCGATGCCGGCTTGAGTATAACGCGGCCGCCCTCTCCGGCGGCAACGGCAGCCGAAAGCATGACAGCAAACAGACTCAGTAAAAAAGACTTGCTCAAAATATTCGGAACTCCTTAATAATCAATCCTCAATGACACAAGATAATATAGACGCAAAACCGTGTTATTTCAAGCTTAAACACACATTTTACGCACTAAAAACGGGGAGTTTTCAGAACTTGACGGCAAGTTTGCCCTGTCGGATTATTTGAGGAGGTATGACTGTGGTATTTACGATCGTTGATCCGGCTGCTCCGGCTGGCAGATCTTCGCCCTCAAAATACACATCCGGCTCTCCGTCGAGCTGGCTCAGCGCCTGACTGCAACTGAGGGCATCCGGCATTCCGGAAGCATTCGCGCTGGTCTGAACGAGAGGCTCATCAAAATATTTGAGCAGCTCAAATATAAGCGGATGCTCTGGAACTCTCACCGCCTGAGTTCCGCCCTGCGCGGTATTGACTATCAATGTCAACGCTCCGGGAAAGTAACACTCAGCAAGCTTTTTTGCCGCATCTGAATAGACAAGACCGTACTTTTCCGGAGTCATATAATCTCGGATAAACCATCCGAAAAACTTGGATGGATCACGATGTTTCAAATTCCGTATCTTTTCGACGGCTGCCGCATCCGAGGCTCGGCAGATCAAACCGTACACCGTCTCGGTCGGAACAAGTGCAACAGCTCCGGGCTGCCGCAGGACATCAGCTATCCTGCGGGCTGCAGACTGGATGTTTTCACTCGTTGCAATCGTCATCGTTACAATCGGCAAAACGCTTTGTAAAACGCTCTCCGGCATAGCAGAGGATGAAACAGATTATTCCGGAAGCAAATCCGTAAACCGCTCCGCAAGTCTGGGCGCGCTCAAAAGCATCGCTCTGAAGCATGGCTGTGAAGCTGAGGTTGCTTCCGCACATGCAGACAAACGTATAGAACAGCCAGACTGTTGTCGAAACAAACATGACTGCCCACGCGGTCGAACGGCTCGCCTTGGGAACATAGAGCGCAATGAAAACAGGAAGAAACACCACCACCATCTGACTCGTCCAGCAGTTGACCATAAGAGAATAAATGCTCTTTGAAATAAACGCTATCACTGTCGCCACGATCAACAGCACGATAGTCGCAACACGGGTGCGTCTGAGAGTCGTCTTGGGATCGCCGGACGGAACAAGCGCGTCGATAACATTACGCACAAGAAGAGAACTTCCCGCAAGCAGAGAACTGTCTGCACTGCTCATGATCGCAGAGACCAATGCAGCAAGGAATATCGTCATGATCAGCGGATGGATGGATCCGAGGATCAAAATAGCCATACGCGGCATGACCTGATTTTCAAGATCGCTGCCCATGCTTTCGGCAGTAACTCCGTATTTGGCGAGCACTATACGGGCAGAGAAACCGATCATGATCGGAATTACCGCAATAAGCAGGTAGAGAAATCCGGATATCACCGAGCTTGAAACCGCAACTTTAGCACTGCGGCTCGAAAGTGATCTCTGGATAAGATCCTGTCCGACCATGCAGCCGATTCCCATGATTATCCAGCTGCCGATATAGTAAGTCACATCGTTGACACAGGTGATTTTGCCGGGACCGATGGAGAGATCGGTTGCGCTCAGCGAAGAAATTATACGCTCCATGCCTCCAGCCTCATTGACTGCAAATGGCATGATTATAACAAGACCGATGGCAAGCAGAGAGACCTGTACCACATCGGTAAGGGTGACTGCCCACATTCCTCCGGAAACTGTATAGACAAGCACGACAACTGCTCCGATAAGAGTACCTTTCAGAACAGAGATACCGGTGATGACGTGCAGGATCGTACCCATTCCGAGCAGCTGCGCCGAGATCCAGCCGATATAGACCGGAATCATCCAGAGTGAAGCATAAATTCCGGCACCGCGTCCGAAACGCTCGGTAATGATATCGGTGACAGTAAGGTGTTTTTTCTTTCTGAGAAGTCCGACAATGAAAACTCCGGCGAGCATGAGACTTATACTCGCGCCGAACGGATCAGCGAGAACTCCGCTCAAGCCGTCGCTGTAAACAGTAGCAGCAACTCCCATGCTGGAGCCTGCACCGAACCATGTCGCAAGCAAGGTTGCAGTCGCCATCCACAAAGGCAATCGTCGTCCGGCAACCAGAAAGTCTTTCATGCTGTTGACTTTTTTGCCGGAGTAGAGACCGATAAGCAGCAATACGCCCATATAGACCGCAATGCCGATCCAAAGCATCATCTTTGTGCTGTGGTCAAGCCCCATCGAGTCTGCAACGCTGTTGAAAATAATGTTGTTCACTGTCGTTTTGTTCCTACTTGGTTATGATTATTTTTTATTTGCCTTTGTTGTAATATTGCGGAGTAGAACTCACAAATACAGGAAGCGTGTTGTATTTGCGCGCAAGTCCAAACTCTTTACGGTAATTGTTTTTCACGTTGACGGTAAAATATCCGATGGCAGCATCTTCCGGAACCTTTTGCTCGACTCTGACTTTGCCGCTGCCTGACACCTTCAGCTTCACACTCGTCCATTTGCGTTTCGGAGACGAGACCGCCGACTGTGAATAGTGGTATTCTGCGGAGATAACAGGCTCTTTGGATTCAAATTCCGCGTAAGCTACTCTATCTTTGACTCCCTCTGAGACCAGCTTCGGCAACGGAGCTCCTCCCTTGCAGACCATGTCCGCGAACGCGCGCACAACAGGAACGTCTGCCTGCGCGTGGGAGTGTCCCATTTTTACCCGCAGCGCCATATAGGCGTTTGAAGGGATAGACGCTGTCTTTACCCATGAGTCAAGGTAGAAAAAGTGATCATCAGGACCGTTTGCAAAGAGAACCGGAATCTTAGCGTTGGAAAGAAACAGATCCGCATCCCAGTTTTTGCACCATGTCTCAAACTGCTCAGGAGTGCGTTTGCGTTTTGCCATCGCTTTTTTGAAGTAGGTTCCATCGAAGAAACCGCATCCGTAAACAGGAATCGAAAAGGCAAAACGGTCATCGACTCCGGTAACGAGAGTGGTGAGGTAGCCTCCCCAGGAGACTCCGGTCACTCCGACTTTGCTTTTATCCACCCCTTCAAGAGAACGCAGGAAACTGTGGGCGAGCATTATCTCTGCGACTGCCTGGTAGCTCCACTGATCCTCTTTGGGAATATTTACACGGTATTTCTCTGCCTCGGTCGCTCCATTCTCAGGATTGCGTACCGGCTTCTTCTTTTTGTTCGACCAGCTGTCCTGCGGAATATTGCCGCATGTATCAAGTGCGATGGCAGCGTATCCTCTGGAGTTCCAGAGCTCGACCCATTTTGCAAAAGCAAAACCACCTCCGCCGTGAACGAGGACTATTCCGGGAACGGTCTCGCCTTTCTTGACGGCAGGAACTCCGTACCAGCAGAAAAATTTAGACGGTTTTCCGTTGAAGTCAACTCCTTTGATCTGCACTGCTTTGATGTGGTCTGCCACCTTGAAGGGAAGCGTTGCCTTATCGAATGGATAAACAACAGGCTTGCTCCAGTCGGTGCCATCCCACCACGTTGCCTTGCGTTTCTCTCCGGCAAGGCTTATTGACAAAAGGCAGATAACTGCCGCTGCTGCACATAAAAACTTATTCATTTTTAGTAAAATCCCCTAAAAAAATAAACTGGTTCGCTAAAATCAGGCATAATATATACGGATTTTTCAAAATTACAATGGTATAAGCTGTTTATTTACGCATATTTTACTGCCCTGTATTTCCGAAAAACACCGTCAAAGGATATCATAAGGTTTTGATGAACTCAAGCAGGAAACGGTAGATCCTGTCGGTCGAACCGATGCTCAGGTGTTCGTTTGAGCTGTGGATCGCAAACATATCCGGGCCGAAACTTATCAACTCAAGTTCAGGATTTATTTTGCTTATGATACCTGCCTCAAGTCCTGCATGGATGACTTTGAAAACGGGTTTGTTTCCAAAGAGCTTCTCCCAGACTTCTCCGGCAACGCTGTTGACATGAGCGTCAGCAACAGGTTTCCATCCGGAATACTCTGATGAAACGCTGACGTTTGCTCCGAGAGCAGAAAAGGCTCCGCCGATAAGTTCTGTCGCTTCAGCACGCAAAGCGTTTTCGAGACTGCGCTGGCTGAAACGCAGCTTGAGCATACCTTTTTCAACCACAGCTGACGCAAAATTGCTGCTGGTGCGAGGAACGTTGAATTCAGGAGCAAACTCAAGCACTCCGTTGGGAACGTTTGCCATTGCGCTGATGACCGCCTTGCGCCAGGAACTCTCCCAAACGGTCTCAGAACCGGAAACCTCGGTCACGTTGACTTCGATATTTATGCCGGAAGCAAGCTCCTTCTTGAACTCCTCGACCATCGTGCAGAACAGATTTGCCAGAACCTCGGGAGGCTCAGATGATACGACCTGCGCACGCGCCGCACTCGGAATGACATTGTCGGCATTCTTGCAGCAGATATCGGAAACATCAACTCCGGAAGCCTCGAGCATTTTCGACAAAATGACCAGAGCATTTCCGTGCTTTTTGTTTATACATTCGCCCGAGTGACCTCCGGGAAGACCGCTGACAGAGATATCTACACTGTATCCTTCAGGAACAGGAACATACGGAATATCAAAGTCCGCCTCAAGCCTTGCTCCTCCGGCGCATCCGATACAGAAACTGCCCTCTTTTCCGCAATCGAGATTGAGCAGATATTTTCCCTCGAGCATATCGCGGGTGAGTTTTCCTGCTCCGACAAGTCCGGTCTCCTCCTCAAGCGTGAACAGACCGCTGACCGCCCTGCCCTGATATTCAGGATCGAACAGAACAGAGAGAGCCATCGCGGCTCCGATGCCGTTGTCGGCTCCGAGAGTAGTTCCTGAAGCGTAGATGAAGCCGTCTTTGACCACGGCTTTTATCGGATCACGGTCAAAATCGAACTCCACACCTTCTGCCTTTTCACAGACCATATCAAGGTGTCCCTGCATGATGACAGCCGGAAGCTCCTCAAAGCCGGGTGCAGCCTTCCTGTCTATCCGCAAATTACCGTAAGAGTCAAACTTGACCTCAAGTCCTTTTGCCCTCGCCATATCAGCAAGCACAGAAGCAAGCTGATGCTCTTTGCCGGAACGGTGAGGTACGGAAAGTATCGTTTTAAAAATATCCCAGACCATACCTGTGGGAAAACTATTCTCACTCATTTGTATCATCCTGTAAAACAGCCAAGTGTAATCACTTGACCTCTTTAAATTTAAAATTGCTGAATACCGCCTTCTTGCCGACATATTTCGCTGCGGCTGGCACGCGGCACTGCAGGATGAGCTTGTCGCAGCCGTCGGTATTTACTTCTACGGAAAGTTTTCCGGAGGTACTGTCACTGTACGCCTGTTTGCGTTTCAGCTCTTTGCTGCCTTTATAGTATTTGACTTCAAGATAAGCCATTCTTGCAGCATCGCACTTGTAATCCGCTTCAAAAACGAACTTTTTTCCCGGTTCCACATTGCGGCTGATACCCATTGAGGAATGATATTTCTCCGCGCTGTCGATGGTAATGGTGAAACTGTCATCGGTGATATCGCTCACTGAAAATCCTTTGCCTCCGCGTCTCCAGGTACCGAAGAGAGCACCTTCTTCAGCTATTTTGAGAACGGGATTGGAAAATTTGAATTCTTTGCCTGCTCCGGCGTGATTCACACGCATTGCTACTTCAATAATCTCAGCATTGGGATGTGACGCGACAACAAAGAGGCGGCTCTTTCCCTGCACCGCCGCCGGAGATGACGCGCGCATAAGCTCCTTGTTTTTGGAAAACATCTTGATCTGCACAAATGCACTTTTGGCAACGGGAGCATCCACATCGACAGAAAACACATACTGTGCATCAGAAGGAGTTATACGCTGTCCCTGAAAAATACTGTCCCAGAGTTTGGCTTTTACCGCAGTGATGGTAAGAACTCCGTTTTCGACTTTGACTTTTGATTTATTGACGTTTTTCCAGGCGGCAAGCACACCGTCTTTATTTTTGGCAAACGCCGGATCGTTCAGCTCCACCGCAAACACCGGAAGCAGCGACACTGCCGCAAAAAACATAGCAAACTTTTTCATCATACTCTATCCTTTTATGTTTAGTTATTGTCTTTTTCGAGGACATAAAGAAAAATTACTACTTGAAACCTGCATTGTCAAGCGTTTTTGGTATTGCAAGAATAAAAAATTTGCATTATATTATGTAAAAGTACCGAAACAGGAGAAAAATCTTATGCGTTTCAGACAAGTACACCTTGATTTCCACACCTCAGAACTGATTCCGGGAATCGGAGAAAAGTTCGACAAAAAACAGTGGCAGGACACCCTGCGTGCCGCGGCAGTTGACTCCATAACCTGCTTCTCATGCTGCCATCACGGTTACAGCTATCACCCGACAAAAGTCGGAATGATGCACCCGCACCTCAAATTCAATTTACTCAGAGAGCAGATCGACGCCTGCCATGAGATCGGAGTAAATGTTCCGATATACCTCACAGCCGGAATAAATCAGTACGCCTGCACAAAAAATCCCGCTTGGAGAGCGATCGACCGCAACGGTGTTTACACCAGCTGGAACGATAGTCCGCTCAAACCCGGATACTACAAAATATGTTTCAATGCTGACGGATATATGGACTATCTCTGTGATCTTATCGAAGAGAGCGTCACAATGTTTCCGGATGCCGACGGAGTCTTTCTCGATATCACCAGCCAGCCCCAGTGCTGCTGCCCCGCCTGTATCCGGGATATGCTTGCCTGCGGTCTTGACCCGGAAAAAGAAAACGACCGGAAAAAGATGTCCCGCATGACCATGCTGAAATACTACCGCAGAACTTTCGAGGCGGTACGCAAACACAGCGCGGATATGCCGGTGTTCCACAATGCCGGACACGTCACGATGGGAGATACCGAGATACTTCCCTATTTCTCACACCTTGAACTTGAAAGCCTTCCGACCGGAGGCTGGGGATACGACCACTACCCCGTATCTGCCGCGTACACCAGAAAACTCGGAATGGAGTTTCTCGGCATGACCGGAAAATTCCACACCAGCTGGGGAGAATTCGGTGGCTTCAAGCACCCCAACGCCCTGCGTTATGAGTGCTCCCTCATGCTCGCCAACGGTTCAAAATGCAGTATCGGCGATCAGCTTCACCCCTCGGGTAAAATCGACGCTTCCACCTACGATATCATCGGTCAGGCGTACCGCGAGGTAAGAGAGAAGGAGCCGTTCTGCGATAATGTCACAAGTCCGGCAGATATCGCCATCGTCGCCGTTGAACCCTTCATGAGCGAAGATGAGAAACTTGCGATCACAACGACCCACCCGGAGCCCTCCACCGGAGCAAGCAGATTGCTGCTTGAACTGCACCAGTTCTTTGATTTTGTCACGCTCGATATGGATTTGTCTCAGTACAAAGTGCTGATACTTCCTGATGTCATCACGCTGAATGAAGCGGAGGAAAAAATCCTCAAATCCTTCCTTGAACGCGGAGGAAAACTGGTCCTCTCCGGAGACAGCGGATTTGACAAAGCAAGAAAAAATTTCCTGTTCGACATCGGTGCCGAAGTCGGAGAAAAGGGTCCGAGCAACCCCGATTACCTGCTGCCGGATAAAAAGTTTTCTCCGGAGTATCTCACTTCTCCCATGGTCATGTACGCTGCAAGCCGCAGGGTCAAGGCAGGAAAAGACTCATGTATCACAGGAGATATTTTCGACTCCTACTTCAACCGCACCTACACCCACTTCTGCAGCCACAAGCATACGCCGAATCAGCCCGAGGCTTCGGGATTTGCGTCAGGAGTACTCACAGGCAACATACTCTACTTCGCCCACCCGGTATTCGATCTCTACCGCAGATTCGGAAACACCGCCGTGAAAGAGTATTTTGCCAAGGCATTTTTCGCTCTGCTTGGAGGCGACCGCAAATTCGAGTGCAGCCTTCCGTCACAGGGAAGAGCCACTCTGCAGCACCAGCAGGAATTCAACCGCGATATACTTCACCTGCTTTTTGCAACTCCCGCCCTGCGCGGAGGCGGCACTGAACCTGCTATCGAAGTCATCGAAGAGCTGCTTCCCTGCCCTGCCGTCAGCGTTAAACTCAAAACGGCAAAAAAAGTAAAGAGCGTCACCGTCGTTCCGGAAAACCGGGAACTTGCTTTTTCGCAGGATGCAGACACACTCGCGTTTGAGGCTCCCGCCTTCACCTGTCACCAGATGATATCAATACAGTATTGATTCTATATAATATAAGGAGTAAATCTTATGGAAACCATCACCACCCTTCATCCCAGCGATCAGATCGTGGAGTTCATGAACCGCATTTATCAGAACTCCATGACCACCACCAGCGGCGGAAACCTCTCCATCCTCGACTCGGATGGAAATATGTGGATCAGCCCCGGAAGCGTTGACAAAGGAACTCTCAGAAGAGAAGACATCGTCTGCGTCAAAGCTGACGGCTCTATCGAAGGACGTCACAAACCCTCTTGCGAATATCCCTTCCACAGCGCGATCTACCGCAAACGTCCTGACGTGAGCGCGATCCTCCACGCCCACTCCCCCGCGCTGGTCTCTTACAGCATCATCGGAGGACTTCCTGACACCAACATCACTCCGCTGACCGCAAAAATCTGTCAGGAGCCCGGTTTTGCTCCCTACGCAGTTCCCGGCAGCGAAGCTCTCGGTGAGAAAATCTCCTGCTGCTTCAGCAAAATGTATAACACCATCCTGCTCGAAAACCACGGAACCTGCAACGCAGGAGTCTCTCTCATGCAGGCTTACAAACGTTTTGAGACCATCGACTTCTGCGCGAGAATGCTGCTCGGTGCCAAACACCTCGGCAAAGTAAACTCACTCTCTGCCGAACAGCTCGCCGAAGCCGCAAAAGACCGCAACACCGAATTCAAAGCTGCTGAGTTCGAGGTCAAATCAAGCTCTGAGCGCGAGATCCGCACCCAGATGGTCAAACTCATCCGCCGCTCTTACAGCCAGAAACTCTTTACCTCCGTTTGCGGAACTTACGCCGCCAGAGTCGATGCCGACAGCTTCCTCATCACTCCGGCGGACGTTGACCGCGCCACCATTGAAGAGTGCGATCTTATCATGGTCAAGGGCTTCGAGTATGAAGCAGGAAAATCACTCTCAAGCGATACCTGGCTCATCAAAAAGATCTTCGATGCCCGCAGTGAATTCAAATCGCTCATCATCGCTGCTCCTCCGAGCGTGATGGCTTACAACATCACCGATACCAAATTCGATCCCAGAGTCATTCCCGAGAGCTATCTGCTGCTCAGAGAGATGCCCTCTTTTGAGTTCGGAGCCTACTACAATGACGGTGCTTTCTTCGACACCCTCTCGATGCGCAATCCGATAGTCATGGTCAAAAACGACTGCATCATCTCTTCAGGAAGAACTCTCCTTGAGTCCTTCGACCGCATGGAAGTCGCCGAATACAGCGCACGCGCTACCATCGCTGCTGTTCCCTTCGGAGGTATGAAACCCATGAATCAGGATCAGGTCGATGAAATCGTTGAGGCGTTCAACCTCATTCCCTGACGCATAGTTTTGCCTCAGATTTACAGTGCGGAAAAATTCAAGTGATTTTCCGCACTTTTTTTGTAAAAAAATTTCCGTTTTTTTTGTGTTTTCGGGTTGATTTAAGAGAGTTGGGGGGCTACATTAAACATACAACATATTGTGTCTTGCAACCCGCAAGACAACTATATATAGTATTTTGAGCTGAGAAAAATCGTTTTTAAGCTCACAACAAAAACATCTGGTTCAACAACATTGTAATGGGATAGGGTAATTATGCGCTTTGGTCTGCAGAAACTCACTCTGCTGGATTATCCGGAACACGTTGCATGCACCGTTTTCACGGCAAAATGCAATCTCCGGTGTCCGTTCTGCCACAACGCCGATCTTGCGGTCGGCGGCGATGAGCATTTGCCCGAAACCAGGGAGTCACTGCTCGAATTTCTCAAGGCAAGAAAGAAGATACTTGACGGAGTATGCGTCACGGGCGGAGAACCCCTGCTCCACAACGAAACTCTTGAACTGCTCACTGATATAAAAAGCCTCGGACTTGCAGTCAAACTCGATACCAATGGAACCTTTCCGGGCAGACTCAAGTGCGCAGTAAATGAGGGACTGGTCGATATGGTTGCGATGGATATCAAAAACTCTCCGCAGAAATATACTGCAACGTGCGGAAACATCGACCTGCTCGACAAAGTAAAAGAGAGTGTGGAATTTCTGCTTTCCGGCAAGGTTCTTCACGAATTCAGGACGACAGTTGTCGGAACGCTGCACTCTCCGGATGATTTTGTTGATATCGGCACCTGGATCGCCGGAAACAGCAGATATTTTCTGCAAAAGTTTTCCAACTCCGGCAACGTGCTTGATTATAAACAGGGTATGGAAGCTGATGACTCACTTATGGCAAGTTGTCTTGCCAATGCAAAACTCTTCCTTCCCAACGCCGCCATACGCGGTTCTGAGATGTAAATAACTTTTTTTAACAATATAACATAATAACACAAGGAAAAGCAGAGGAAACAATCATGTATCAGGTACAGAAAAGAAACGGGAAAAACATTGATTTCGATCTCCAGAAGATCTCTGACGCGATCAAAATGGCGTTTGAGGCTCAGGAAAAACAATACAATCAGTCGATCATCGACTTTCTCGCGCTGAAAGTCACTGCCGATTTCGAGCCGAAGATCCAGGAAGGTCTCATTTCTGTTGAAGATATCCAGGACAGCGTCGAGTCTGTTCTCGTTCAGGCAGGTTACAGTGATGTTGCAAAAGCCTACATCCTCTATCGCCGCCAGAGAGAGAAACTGCGTAACGCCACATCCACCATTCTCGACTTCAAGAAAACCGTCAACGACTACGTCAAAATCAACGACTGGCGCGTCAAAGAAAACTCGACCGTCACCTACTCAGTCGGGGGTCTCATCCTTTCCAACTCCGGAGCCATCACCGCGAACTACTGGCTCAGTGAGATCTATGATGACGAAATCGCCAACGCCCACCGCAACGCCGATATCCACCTGCACGATCTCTCCATGCTCACCGGATACTGCGCCGGATGGAGTCTCAAACAGCTTATCAAAGAGGGTCTCGGCGGAGTTTCCGGAAAAATCACTTCTGCCCCCGCTTCACACCTTGCCACCCTCTGCAATCAGATGGTGAACTTCCTCGGAATCATGCAGAACGAGTGGGCTGGTGCTCAGGCGTTCAGCAGTTTCGACACCTATCTCGCCCCCTTCGTCAAAAATGACAACCTCAGCTACGATCAGGTCAAAAAGTGCATCGAGTCCTTCATCTTCGGAGTCAACACTCCCTCTCGCTGGGGTACTCAGGCTCCCTTCTCCAACATCACCCTTGACTGGACCGTTCCTCCGGACCTCGCCGAACTCAACTGCATCATCGGCGGCAAAGAGGTCGATTTCAAGTACAAAGACTGCAAAAAAGAGATGGATATGATCAACCGCGCCTTCATCGAGACTATGATCGAGGGAGATGCCCAGGGACGCGGATTCCAGTATCCTATTCCCACCTACTCCATCACCCGCGACTTCGACTGGAGCGAGTCCGAGAACAACAAGCTGCTCTTTGAGATGACCGCAAAATACGGAACTCCCTACTTCTCAAACTACGTCAACAGCGATATGGAGCCCAGTGATATCCGCTCCATGTGCTGCCGTCTGCGCCTCGACCTGCGCGAGCTGCGCAAGAAGTCCGGAGGTTACTTCGGCAGCGGTGAAAGCACCGGTTCCATCGGCGTCGTCACCATCAATATGCCCCGTATCGCCTATCTCGCAACTGACGAAGCGGACTTCTATGAGAGACTTGATCACATGATGGATGTCTCTGCCCGCAGTCTTAAAATCAAACGTGAAGTTGTTTCCAAGCTTCTCGATGAGGGGCTCTATCCCTACACCAGACGCTACCTCGGCAAATTCGACAACCACTTCTCCACCATCGGTCTGCTCGGAATGAACGAGGCTGCTCTCAATGCCAAATGGATCAGAGCTGACCTCACCAACGCCAAAGCCCAGAAGTTCACCGAAGAGGTCCTCAACCACATGCGCGAGCGTCTCTCTGACTATCAGGAGCAGTATGGTGATCTCTACAACCTCGAGGCTACTCCGGCGGAATCCACCAGTTACCGTCTCGCCAAGCACGACAAGAAACGCTTTGCCGACATCATCACCGCCGGTGATATGAGCAATGTGCCGTACTACACCAACAGCTCTCACCTTCCGGTAGGATACACTGAGGATATCTTCACCGCTCTGGATATTCAGGATAATCTCCAGACTCTCTATACTTCAGGAACCGTTTTCCACGCCTTCCTCGGAGAGAAACTTCCTGATTGGAAAGCTGCGGCCAACCTCGTCCGCAAGATCGCGGCGAACTACCGTCTGCCCTACTACACGCTCTCTCCGACCTACTCGGTCTGCCCCGAGCACGGTTACATTTCCGGCGAAGCCTTCAAGTGTCCCAAGTGCGGAGAAAAGGCTGAAGTTTACAGCCGTATCACCGGTTACTACCGCCCCGTTCAGAACTGGAACGACGGCAAGTCTCAGGAGTACAAAGACAGAAGAGTTTACGATATCGCCAACTCAATGAAACGCCGCTTCGAGGATGATGCTCAGCAGCCTGCCGCCGCTCCCGCCGTCGAAGCAGCTCCGGAAATCGTCCCCGCTGCCGACAAAGCCAACTCGGATGCACTCTTCGCCTTCGAGGAAAACAAGGCCCGTGAGGAGAACAAACTCATCCTCTTCACCACCCGCACCTGCCCCAACTGCCGCATGGCAAAAACCTTCCTCGACCGCGCCGGTCTCGTCTATGACGTCGTCGTCGCCGATGAGGATGTCGAAGCCACCAGAAGATATGGCGTCAAGCAGGCTCCGACCCTGGTCGTGATCTCAGGAAACAACGTCGAAAGAGTGGTCAATGTTTCAAACATCCGCCGCTTTACCGATGAGCAGGCAACCACTCCTGTTCTGAGCTGAAAACAATTCGAGAGACGTTTATCATGCACGACATCGTCATCATCGGAGCCGGTCCTGCCGGACTCACAGCCGCCATCTATGCCCGCAGAGCAGGCAAGAGCGTTCTCGTTCTCGAAAAAGAGACCTTCGGAGGGCAGATAACCTACTCTCCCAAAGTCGAGAACTACCCTGGCTTCTGCGAGCTATCCGGCAGCGAACTCGGAGAAAAACTCGTCGAACAGGCCCTCTCTTTCGGAGCTGAAATCGAACTCGATATCGCGCTCGCTATCACCGATCACGGCAGCTACAAGACCGTCAAAGCTGAATACGCCGACTATCCCGCCCGCGCCGTCATCATCGCCGCCGGAAGCCGCCACCGTCAGCTCGGTCTTCCGCGCGAAAACGAGCTCATCGGCAACGGAGTGTCTTACTGCGCTCTCTGCGACGGAGCTTTTATGAAAGGCAAGGAAGTCGCCGTCATTGGAGGAGGAAACACCGCCCTTCAGGACGCTGTTCTCCTCTCCGAAATATGCAGCAAAGTCACCATCATCCAGAACCTTGCGACCTGCACCGGTGAACAGGCTCTCGTCGATAAACTCAAGGCTAAGAAAAACGTCTCGTTTATCTTTAACACTATCGTCGATGAACTCGTCGGAGATGACGAACTTACCGCCATCATGCTCGAAAATACCGTAACCAACACCAGGGAGCGCTTCAGCGTCAACGGCATTTTCGTCGCAATCGGTCAAGTTCCCGAGAATGCTCCTTTCAAAGACGTGTGCACTCTCAGCGAACAGGGATACATCGAAGCCGCCGAAGATACTTTCACCCCCACCCCGGGAGTATTCGCCGCCGGAGACTGCCGCACCAAAAATATCCGTCAGGTCGTCACCGCCACCGGAGACGGCGCCTCAGCATCCCTCGCCGCCTGCCGCTACGTTGATTCGTTGCAGTAGGTTGAGTGGGGGTGGTTGACGCGGGGAGAGAGGGGAAACTTCTTTTCACGTGAAAAGAAGTTTCCCCTCTCTCCCCGCACCCCTCTCTCCTCTTCAAGAAAAGCGGGGAACGTTGGGGCTTCCGTTGGTCGCCCCTGCGGGAGTTTTATGTATCTCGTCTGTTGCACTTTGTGCTCTGACGGGATTTTTTTTGATGGCTGCGCCGGATTTGGGCTGCGCTGTTTTTGGGGGCTGTGCCGGATTGTTTGGCTATAATTGCTCTTTCAGCGGGTAAATTCGAGCGCGAGTTTTACGGAATCCATGGGGGCTGCTCCGTAGTGGGCTCCTATTGATTTGGCGAAGGTGTCATCGACTACTGCTCCTCCGACGATGAATTTGATATCTGCGCAGCCGCTTTGGCGGGCAAGTTCTACCACTTCGCGCATATTTCCCATGGTCGTCGTCATCAGAGCTGACAGCAGGACAGCTTTCACGTTGTACTCTTTGGCTTTGGCGATGATCGTCTCAGCAGGAACGTCTTTGCCGAGGTCGATCACTTCAAAGTCATAATTTTTCAGCATTACTGCCACGATATTTTTGCCGATATCATGGATATCGCCTTTTACGGTCGCGATTATTACTGGAGTCTTTTTCTTTCCGGAATTTCCTCCGGTTGCCATCTCCTTCTCGAGGTGTGCCATTGCGGCTTGCATCGCCTCTGCGCTGCGAATCAGCTGCGGAAGAAAATACTCCTTGCGGCTGTATTTTTCCCCGACCTCTGTTATCGCTGATATCAGTACCTTATCGACCAGATCCTGCAGCGGAAATCCCCCCGCCAGTGCCTCGTCGCACAACTTTGCCACCGCAGGAGAATTGCCAACCATAACTGCACGGTAGAGTTTCTCTTCTGCTTTCAAAACCTCTCCGGAAACGGGGGGTGGAGACACAGATACTCCGGCGTATTTTGATATAAAATGCTCGAATCCGGTATCGGCTCCGGTCAGGACATCTCTTGAATTTATCAGTTCAATTATCTCTTCAAAGAGCGGATTGGCGATCGCCATATTCAAGCCGCACCCCATAGCCATTCCGAGGAAAGTTTTGTTTACCAGGGGGCGGGAGGGCAAGCCGAAACTTACATTGGACAATCCGCAAATCGTATTGAGTCCTTCGGCATTGCACCGTTTTATCACTTCAAGGGCGCACTTTGCCGCCTCCTGATCGGCGGACACAGCCATCACCAGAGCGTCCACGCAGATATCCTCTTTGCGGTAACCGTACTTCGCGGCCTCGGAAATTATATTTCCTACGACCTTCATACGCTCATCTGCCGTGGTTGGTATTCCCTCGTCTGTCAGCGGAAGCACCACCAGCATAGCTCCATACTTCGCGGCTATTGGGAGCGTCTTTTCTATGCGGTTTTTCTCGGCTGAAATTGAATTGAGCAACGCTCTTCCCGGATAGAGCCGCAGTGCCGCCTCTACTGTCGCAGGATCGGTCGAATCTATACAAAGTATCGATGACGTCGAACCGACCAGACGGTGCAGAGACTTTATCATCATCTCTTTTTCATCTATTCCTGAAAGCCCCATGTTGACATCGAGGACAGACGCTCCTGCGGAACTCTGCTGAAGCGCGTATTCAAATACCATATCGGTACATCCTGAACGCAGTTCCGCCTGAAGAGCTTTTTTGCCGGTGGGATTTATCCGTTCTCCCACGAGGGTGAACGCTCCGTCCGGAGTTATGCGGCGAAACTCTGATACTGATGAGATAACTCCGCGCAGAGGTTCGGAAGAAGCAGGAAGTGTTACGTTTTCAAGATGATCCGCCTGGGCTTTGATGTGTTCAGGAGTCGTTCCGCAGCAGCCTCCAAGAATACGCGCTCCGCTTGATACAAGCTCTTCTGCGAATGAACCGAACTCTGCCGCCCCCATCGGAAATACCGTCCTTCCGTTTTCAAATTTCGGAATTCCGGCATTGGGCTTGGCGGCGAGCGGTATCTCGGCATAGGGAGCTATGCTGCGGAGCAATTTCGCCATCTCAGCGGGACCGGTCGAACAGTTGCAGCCGAATGCGTCCGCGCCCAGAGCCTGCAACGTGGTCAGAGCTGCAACCGGATGGCAGCCGGTGAGCGTGCGTCCGGAGTCCTCAAAAGTCATCGTGACCATTACAGGAAGCTCCGGAGCTGCCTCTTTGCAGCCAAGAAGCGCCGCTCGCGCCTCCTGGATATCCATCATGGTCTCGATGGCAAAACCGTCGGCACCGTTTTTGGCAAGTATCTCGGCGAGCTCCCGGAAGATAGCTACTGCCTCTTCAAACGGCAAGTCTCCGAACGGTTCTACAAATCTGCCGGTTGGTGCGATATCTCCGAAAACATAAGCTCCCTGTTTTGCGGCGTTCTCTTTGGATAGACGCATGAGTGAACCCACGATCTCCTCCTGACGGCAGGCAAGTCCGAACTCATCGAGTTTACAGCGGTTTCCTCCGAAAGTCGGAGCGTAAACTATACGGCTTCCAGCGGCGATATAAGCGTTGTGGACTTCGATTATTGAAGACGGATTTTCGTATATCCAAAGCTCAGGAGCAACTCCTGAAGGCATACCTTTTTTGGCGAGCTCGGTTCCGGTCGCTCCATCGAGCAGAAACGGCTTGGAAGCGAGGAGAGCAAATTCACTTTTGGTCATATATCATTTCCTCTGTTTCCGGAATACTGACTGCCGCAACGGCTGTTACACTTTTTTCCGGAGTTATATAGTATTTTTCTGTTAAGTAAAGTCCCATCTGAGACAAATCAAGCAGTTTGAAAAAGAGTTTCTGAGTGTCGAGCGGCATATCTCCGTAGCCGGGAGAAAATCTGCGCGCAGAAAGCACTCCTCCGCAGCGGGCGAGCTCTGATGCGGCAAGCTGGTGCATGATATCCATTGCGGAATCAGTTACTTCACTTGCGGCGGCATCGTAAACCGCCTGCTGAAAAACATCAGGAGCGTTGTCCCGGGCACTCACCACTCCGGAGCCTGATGTCACAGCTCCGAACCAGATATGAGTGGCTCCTTCGGCAAGGCTGAGGAACGCTGTTCCCGAAAGCACTTCGCTGCCTGCGAGCTCAATATGCGTTGCGGAAAACTTTTCTATCCTGACCAGACGCCACCTGCCCTGCGGTTCACATAAACTTGCAGCTTTCACCGCAACCCGCTTGAATATCAGCTGCTCCTCATCTGTCAACCTGGTACGCGACACGTTTCCTCCAAGACGGAAAAATATCCTGCGTTCAGGATATGGAACGTTTATCCGCGAAACAGTGTGAAGACGCTCAATCATATTCAATAACCGCACTCCTCGAGGATCCTCCGGCAGCCGGACAACACATCTTGGAGCGTGGCATCAAAGTCTCCGGTGTACCACGGATCAGCCACTTCGCGGTCAAGTCCGCAATAGCTCAATAGCATACGCACTTTGCCGTCTGGATCCCCTCCCCAGCAGTTTTTCATGTTCCGGATATTTGCCCTGTCCATGCCGATAAGCAGATCATATTCCAGATAATCGGACTTCGTTATCTGGCGGGCACGTTTGGCTGAGCAGTCGATTCCGCGTGCTCCGAGCAGTCTTTTGACCGGAGGATAAACTCCGTTGCCCAGCTCCTCGGTGCTGGTCGCTGCGGAAGCTATCTCAAAGTCTCCGGCACAGCCGGCTTCGGCAACCAGCTCCTTCATTATAAATTCAGCCATCGGACTGCGGCAGATGTTTCCGTGGCAAACAAAGAGTATCTTTATCATACAAATCACCTTTGGTTACTGCATAATCTGGAAAAATCCCCCTGTCACTTTCCGGCAACGAGGCGGATATCTTTGAATACCCCTTCTCCGTAACGTTCAGCGAGCTTGGGAAGGATGATGTCTGAAATGTTTTGAAGCTCTCTCAATAATGCACTGTGGCGGACGTTGAGAAGAAGGACTCCGTCTTTGACTCCACCGGGAGTTGCAAGTCTGGAAAACGCTCCGCCGAAACTGCTCCAGTTGGCTGCAAGGTCGATATATGCCGTGTTTTCGCGGGTTGACACTTCGGCAAGCAAGGCTGTCATATCATCTGCCAAGTCGTAAGCAGCAGTCGTATGAGCGGCGATTTCGGTACGGGCAAAATCTTCTCCGTACCAGTCAGACAACAGACCGAAACGTTTTCTCCGCTCGCGCAGCTCCTTGCGTCTGCTGTATGAGAGACGGTAGGTATCGCTCATAGCTCAGGAGTTGTTGATCTGCAATCCAACCGTATAGAGAGGCAGCAGAATGGTGTGGAATATCATCTTGCACGGAGCTATCAAGCCGCGCATCGTATAAATCACTCCCGAACGGAATCCTCCCCAGGGCCATCCGAACATCATCTTGCCCAATCCGTAGGGAAGATAGACTATTCCGAATGCGCTTTTGAAGATTTTGACAAACCCCTTGCCCAGGTTGATCATACCCCGGATAACGTAGGGACGCGCAGCCTCTGCCGCCTTGATCGCGATCGGAGCGAGGATCGCGATCGTTACCGGATCCATCGCCTGCGCTTTCTGGGGCATGAAGGCTACTGTCAACGCAAGGACAAGAAATAGTATGTTCAAATGTTTCATCATAAAGATAATTTACCACACATTCATTGAAAAGTCAACTTCTCAAACGGTTATTTTTTTCCTGAAAGCTGTTTTTTAAGTTGATTGAGCTTTTTATAGTAATTTTTCAGCATGGCTGCAGTCTGCATATCACGCTGATCGGTAAAGAGTTTTTCCGCCTCCTCCGCTGCTTTCTCGGCTTTGCAGTTGAAGGAACAGATGTTCATCGCCTGAGCGTAGAGCAGAAGCATGACCGCCTGTTCGCGCTTGTTCAGAGTGCGGCGTGAGACGTTGAGAGCTTCCGACATATCATAGATGAAGCGCGGAGAACGTTGATCCTGCGAAAGCTTCATCTCGTTCTGGAGCATATCTGCCAGTACTTTAGGATATTTTTTCAGGCGCTCGATACTGTCCGCCGCTGCAGCGGATGCACGCTTCTCATCTTTGAAATAACTTCTCAGCACCATCTGGCGAAGCAGGTGGGGACCGATAAGTTCCGGATGAGACTCCACGGCTTTGTCGAGCATGGAAAGAGCTCCATCGGTATTTTTGCTCTCGAGCAGAAGCTGAAGATGCAGCGCAACAAGATCGGCAGAAAATTTGATTTTCTGCTCCTGTTCAATAAGGGCAATCGCCTCTTTATATTTTTTTCCGCGCACCGCGCTGCCGAGCTTGATATTGAACTCTTCGCGGCGGGCGATCTCTTTGATGTCAAGCTTTCCGGCAAGCAGACGCTTCAAGACAGCGGGCATACTGCGGACAGCACCTCTCCAGACCAGCAATCCGTCTTTGGATATGATGGCGCATCCGGGATGCTTGAACTTGGACGGCATATATTTTTTGACCGTGCTTCCTGAATCGACCGCTACCGGGAAAGGCAGCGTGGAAGTCAGTTTGAACTCACTTATTTTTTTCTCGTCTCCGTTAGCGATGCCGATCCATGCAACATCTTTGTCTCCGACCTTTCCGGTCAGGTCAGAGAGCGGACGGAACGCCATTATGGAGGCATTGTCGATGCTCCAGAAAAACAGGACGACTGCCTTTTTTCCTTTATACTGGGCAAGCGAAACGGGGCTCATGTTCACCCATTTTTTTACTGACAGCTCCGGAGCGGATTTTCCCAACGGAGCCATTTCAGAAGCACAGCAGACCGCAGAAACGGCGATCACAATCAGCGTTGAAAATATTTTTTTCATTTGGATTTTCCTGATTTTGAGTTGCGCTGCATTCTGTGAAGCCATTTGAACATGGGCTCAGCGGATATGATGAGAAATGCACCGAGCAGCAGCGGATATCCCGGCATATTATATTTGATATGGACTGCTCCGATGACCGCGAGGAACGCCGCACAACACCAGCAGCAGATCCTTATCATCCAGAGCGCAGTTGCAACCAGAGCCGAATTAGGAGCGACCTGCACGGCTCCGCTTCTTACTGCAGGACGGCGGAGCGCAGCATAGACAAGGTCGGTAGTCATCCGCTCAAAAGAGATTCCAGCCTCCTTCGCCGCCTTGGGGACAAGACTGGTCTCGGTACAACCGGGGATCGCATTGCCTTCGAGCATATAAGGAATATTGTCCTCTTTACTCACGATAAAGTCAACCCTGAGGATATCGCGGCAGCCCGCGGCACGGTAGAGAATGAGCGCGGCACGTTTTGCCTCGGCAAGCGCACTCTCATCGAGGCTCACCGGAGGACAGAAATACTCCGTATGACCGTTCTTATAGACGTATTTCGCGTCATAGTCGTAGAAACCGCCCGGAGAGCGTATCTCGATCGCATCAAGCACATTGCCCTGCACAATGGGAACGGTTATCTCTATGCCGTCGATATACTCTTCGGCAAGAATCTCATCCGCCAGACGCAACTCCTCTTCGACGGCAGATTGCCATTCGTCAGGAGTGTTGACTTTGATTATTCCGACGGTAGAGCCCTCGTCCGGAACTTTCAATATCACGGGAAACTTCAGGTTTTCCGGAATCTCTCTGTTTTCTCTCGTCACTATCGTCCAGCGCGCTGTCGGCAGCATAAGACGGTCGAGCAGACGCTTGGTAAGAATCTTATCCATGATGAGATTGCAGGCGACAGAACCTGATCCAACGAATGAGAGCTCTTCTTTTTCAAGCTGTTTCTGAAGCTCACCGTTCTCTCCGAAACCTCCGTGGAGCACGGGATACACAACATGGCTGCGCCGCATGGAGTTCGTCACCCGGCAGCTCTTGATGTCGCTCATTGTAACATCAAGTCCAGCCCGTTTCAGAGCGTTGTAAACTGCATTGGCACTGTTGAGGGATACTTCACGTTCACTTGAAACACCTCCGGCAAGAACATTGACCTTCACCGCCGGAACAAAATTGTTCAATCGGTCACGGAATCCCGGGTCAATACAGCATTGCTCAAGCTGCAGATAAAAGCCGAACTTTTCAGCCACCGCACGGCGACAGGTCGAGACCAGAGCAAAATACTCTTCTTCGCTCGCGTTGCCGAGATTTATTATGTAGTTAGCGTGTTTGGCACTCAGAGCAAGGTTTCCGAAGTGGCAGTCGCGCAATCCGCATTTGTCGATGAGCATACCGGCAGGTTCCACAGCTGAAACGTTGCGGAAGACACATCCGGCTGTCCTGCCGAAGGGTTCGCGCTCGCGGCGGGCGGCAAGCTCTTTGGTGATGATCGCCTGTTCGATTTCCGGAGTGCTCTTTTCGAATTTGAACTCGACCTCGGTTATGACCGAGTCTTCCGGAATATCACAGCCGCGGTAACGCCACTCTATGTCGCTGCCGGATCGTTCCCAGGCTTTACCGCTCCGGTCAAAACCCCTGACAAGGGAAACAAATCTGCCGATCTCGGTTCCGTTGGCTCCGGCATTCATCCGGACGGCACCGCCTATCGTTCCCGGAATTCCGGCGAGCGGAGATAGTCCTCCGAGCCCGGCTTCTGCAAGATCAGCGGCAAGGCGAGGAAGGCGGGTGAACGCTCCGCAAGTCACGCTCTCTCCGTCGATGGAGCAGCTTCCGAATGCTTTGCTGTCAAGGCGGATTCCCACGCCGGAGTATGGCTTATCCATTCCGACGACATTGCTTCCTGCGCCGAAAATAAACCACGGAACGGATTTTTTGCAGAGTAATTCAAGCAGAGATGAAAGCTGTTCTGTACTGGATGGCTCAGCAAGAAGCGGAAGCGAAGAACCGACTCCGAGAGTAGTCAATTCACGGTACGGAACATTCGTCTTGAGCGCAAGCTGAGGAATCTTGCCGGATAAAAAATTATAGAGCTTCATTTTATCACCTATGAGCTTTACTGTAAACTTTTTCAGGATCAAACAGAGGCTCAGAGAGCTCCTTTGTGGAACCGTCTGGGTTTACTGCTGTATAGAAGCAGCTGCGGTGTCCGGTGTGGCAGGCTGCGCCTCCGATCTGTTCGACCATGAAGATCACCGTATCAAGATCGCAATCGACCCGGATCTCTTTTACCAGCTGGACGTTTCCGCTCTCTTCGCCTTTGCGCCAGAGTTTGTTGCGGCTGCGAGAGTAATACACGGCACGTCCGGAGGAGAGTGTCTCGTTCCACGCCTCTTCGTTTATATACGCCAGCATAAGCACTTCTCCGGTAACATAATCCTGCGCGATAGCCGGAATAAGTCCGCCGCTCTTTTCAAAATCAAGCTTCATAATATCAACCTCAAATAAGCACAAATATATGTCACGGTACAATGTACAGATTTTACTGTGATTTTGCAAGTCATTTTATCCATTTTCGAGCAGAAAAAGCAAAAAAAAACAGTATTGGCGCAATTTTTATGAAAAACTGCAGAAAAAACCCTTGCATTTCAAAATCATTTGTGTTATATTCGCATAAAGTGAACCATCCACAAACAAACAGAAAGGAAAACAATCATGGCAGCAGAAACAACCTCGAAAACTGCTCCGGCGGCGGAAACCGCAATCAAGGCATCAATCGACAAAATAGATGAAGCAGCAACTTGTCTTTCCCAGGGGAAAGCAGATGAGTTTTTCTCATCCCTCTGGCAGAATCACCAGGCGGCAGTCATCAACTTCGGAAAGACCGTTTTACTGGCGATCATCGTTCTTGTTATCGCATACCTGCTGACCAAAGTGGTCAAAAAACTTATAATGAAGACCGCAGACAAAGTTGACAGCCTCGACAGCTCTATCGGAAAACTGCTCTTTGCGATCGCAAAATTCGGAATATCTCTTCTGACTTTCCTCATCATCATCGACCTGTTCGGAGTCAATACGGCGAGCGTCATCACGGTACTCGGAGCGGCCGGTTTGGCAGTCGCACTTGCAATGAAAGACTCCCTGAGCAATATTGCCGCGGGACTTATGCTGCTTTTCATGCGTCCGTATAAGGTCGGAGACTTTGTCGATTGCGGAAGCGTCACCGGAACGATCAGCGAACTTGGATTGTTTTCTACGATCGTAACGACGCTTGACGGAATATTTATCTCTGTCCCCAACAGCACTATATTCGGAAGTCCCATCAAAAACTATTCGCGCAACGCCAGACGCATGGCGAATATCACGGTCGGAATATCTTACAGTGATGATCTTCCGCAGGCTATCGACCTGTTTAAGAAAATGATGGATGAAAACGAACAGATACTCAAAGACCCTGCTCCGATGGTGCTGGTGGATCTCGCGGACAGCTCAGTCAACCTCACGCTGCGTTTCTGGGCATCGAACGATGTCTATTGGGATGTCTATTGGGGAATCAAAGCGCAGCTCAAAGCGACTATCGAAGACGCAGGATTTTCGATTCCGTTTCCACAGAGAGTTATTACGTTTGCCAATAAAGAGAGCTGATTTTTTGACAATTTATCGCAAAAAAGCCAAAACAAAGCTTGCAAAAGCATGAAACGGTGTTATATTATGTAAACAACGCTCCGGCATAGCTCAGCGGTAGAGTAGGTGGCTGTTAACCACTTGGTCCTTGGTTCGAATCCAAGTGCCGGAGCCATTTTTATTGAAAAGATAAAAATGGTGACAAGCGAAGGATTCGCGGGTTCGTGTAAACGAGCCCGCTTTTTTTGTGCAGCAAAAAAAGAACCAAGTTCCCTGTTAGGGTGGTTCGACGTCGCGAAGCGATGTGCGTGAGCGAAGCGAGGGCAATCCAAGTGCCGGCTTGTCCTCCGCAGCCTTGGCGAAGGAGGAAGCCATTTTTATTGGCAAATAAAAATGGTGACAAGCGAAGGATTCGCGGGTTCGTGTAAACGAGCCCGCTTTTTTTTGTGCAACAAAAAAATAACCAGATTCCCTGTCAGGGTGGTTCGACGTCGCGAAGCGATGTGCGTGAGCGAAGCGAGGGCAATCCAAGTGCCGGCTTGTCCTCCGCAGCCTTGGCGAAGGAGGAAGCCATTTTTATTGGCAAATAAAAATGGTGACAAGC
>SUVY01000080.1 GCA_015061775.1 Lentisphaerota bacterium
ATAAGAGAGAAGGAGTTCAAATTGGATTATTTAATGCCAGTCATGATGGTTATGTCGTTTCCCTGAATACTTCAGTTCAACTCGGCTTGCTCAATTACAATCCCAGATCATACATTCCGTGGCTGCCGTTGATCAATTGGGATATGGGAAAAAAGGAGTGAATCTGAATTTTTCTGAACCAAAGTGAAGTGATTTTCAGAAATTCATTTCACAGCAAAATTCTGAAGTTTTTAAGCTCAAAATGCGTTTCAGAATGGCGGGGGAGCGTAAAAAAAGCCAGCCGCCATTTTTTTTTGCAAAAATGCGGGATAGCCTGAATGAAATGAAGGCAATCCCATAAGAGCATTTTTGAACAGCAAAAAAAATGGCGAACGAAGACGCAAGTCTTCTCTTCACGCTTTTGTGCCAACAAAAGCTCTTCACTCAAAACCGAAGGTTTTCTTCACATCTTCACCAAACCCCAGAGAAGACTTTCTTGTGAAGACGTTTCATTCCGCTAACGCTCCATTTCACTTGTGAAGAGGTCAGCTTGCGCTGCCCGTGAAGTTGCCGCCTGTCGGCGGGTGGATGTGTTTCTTTTTACTGCGCTTCGCTTACACGGCGGCAAGCCGCCTTGATTTTCTTGCTTGCTATGCTATATTATTTCCCGAAAGGAGATAATCTTATGGCTGAAAGCAGACTTTGCGAACACTCTCGGCTTGACGGTGCAAATGATATGCTTAAACTTGCACAATTCATTGAAAGAGCATTGCTTGAAAATGACTTGTCGGCAATGAACGCAACACTTTCGGCAAATTCACTTTTACAAGGCATTGAACACGATTCCAACGATGTTTTCCGTACAGCAAGGGAATATCTGCGGGCACAACTCTATCTTGCACGGACAAGACGGGAAGAGTTACTGGGGCAATTCGCCATTCAAACCGCCCGTCTTTCGGGTTGTTTCCCGGTTATCGCTCTTGATTTTAATGAAAAACGGCGCAATATCGCTCTTGCATCCGGTGCGGACGCCGCCTTTTCCCCTGATGATCCTGAACTTGAAAGTAAAATCAAAGCCCTCACCAACGGCAAAGGTGTGGACTCCGTAATTGAAGTCACCGGCAATCCGCAAGCCGTTGTTCAGGGATTGAAACTGACCGCACCTTTCGGACGTTTTTCGCTCGTGGGATGTTCCCGGAGTGCCACTGAAAACATCGATTTTTACAACCTCGTCCACCGTCCGGGCATCAGCATTATCGGCGCACATAATATGGCTCGCCCGCTCCATGACCGCCGCCCCGGTGTCTGGACGATGCCCGAAGATATGGCGACTCTGCTCCGTTTTATGGCAGCAGGACGTCTCTCAAGCAGACAACTTCATACCATGACTGCTGATCCGGCAGAGGCTCCCGGTATCTATGACCGGCTTTTTGTCCGTGACCCGGAATTGCTCGGCGTGGTATTTGATTGGAAAAACTATTAAGGTGATATATGAAAGCTGTTGTTATTAAAGAGGGTGGTATTCTTTCATGGTGTGAGGTTCCCGACCCGGTTTTGAAAGAGGGATATGTTATCATAAAAATACACGCTTCCGGAGTCAATCGAGCCGATTTGCTTCAGGCGGCAGGTAAATACCCTCCGCCTCCCGGCTGGCCCGATTACCCGGGACTTGAGTGTGCAGGTGTCATCGAAGAAGCCGCTCCCGGCAGCCGTTGGAAAGTTGGCGACCGGGTTTGCGCCCTGCTCGGCGGGGGCGGATATGCCGAAAAGGTGCTCGTTCCCGAAGGAATGGTCATTCCGATACCTGACGGAGTAAATTTTGTCGATGCGGCGGCATTTCCTGAAGTTTACACCACTGCCATGCTCAATTTGTTCCGTCTCGGCAATCTGAAAAAAAGCGAAACTCTCTTCGTTCAGGCGGGGGCAAGCGGACTGGGCATTGCCGCCATCCAGCTGGCGAAGCTCGCCGGAGCGAAAGTCATCACCACCGTCGGAGCCGATGATAAAGCCGAAGCGGTAAAATCCATCGGAGCTGATGTGGTGATAAACCGCAAAAAAGAGGATATCGAAGCCATATTGACCAAACACACCATTGATGTCGCTCTCGACTGCGCCGGAGGCGAACTTCTGGGCAAATGTCTCAACGCCATGAACCCCGGAGGCAGGTGGATTTTAGTTTCCACTCTCGGGGGAGAAAACACCACCATTCCGCTGAGAGTCCTGCTGAAAAAACATCTGCATCTGATGGGCAGCACGCTCCGCAGCAGAAGCGATGCTGAAAAGAGCGATATCCTTGCGGAGCTTGCCGGAACTGTTCTGCCCGAAATGATATCAGGCAAAATCCATCCGGTCATCCACGAGGTACTGCCGATGCAGGAGGCGGCAAAGGCTCACGCACTTCTGGCATCGCAGAAAAACATCGGCAAAGTCGTTTTAACTTTGGATTGAAGAATGCGCATACATACAGTAACAGGCATCATCGACACCGGAGAGCTGGGTGAAACGCTCTTCCACGAGCACATCATTTGCACATCGCCTGAGTTTCAGAGGGTATTTCCCGATTGGCTGCCACGCAAAAAAGTTGTGGATATTGCGGTGTCAAAGATAAAGTACGCCGTTGAGAAGTTCGGAATAAAAACCATCTTTGATGCCACTCCGCTTTCGCTCGGCAGGGATATCGAGCTCTTGAAAGAGGTCTCAGAGAAGTCAGAAGTACAGATAGTTGCGGCTACCGGATTTTACTGTTACGACTCATTTGCCCGGCACAAACTCAAAGTTGATTTTCTCGCCGACCGTCTGGCGGAAGATGCCGTCAACAGCCATGCATCCCTGCTCAAATGTGCGGTCGGAAACGATGGATTGACTCCGGAAGCGGCAAAAACGCTTGAAGTCATCTGCGCTGCGCACGCCCGCACCGGACTGCCGGTATATATCCACACCGCAGCGGCGGCAAAAAGCGGTTGGGAGGCTCAGAAGTTTGTTGCCGGAAACAATGTAGCTCCGGAAAAAACGGTCATCGGTCACGTCAGTGACTCCAACGACATTGAGTACCCGCTTGAACTCCTGAAAAGGGGATGTTATGTTTCCGTTGACCGGATACATCCGCACAACAGCGAATTTATTTTGCAGCTCATCAAAGCAGGATTTGCCGACCGGGTACTGGTCAGCCACGACCACGTCTGCTGTTACGATACGGTCATGGAAAATCCCGATGACCGGCAGAACGCTCCGCACGGACTCGATATCGTGCACGGTGTCATCCTGCCCGAACTGCGCAGAAGCGGAGTTGATGAGCAAACCGTAAAACAGCTTACCACCACCAATACAGCACGACTTTTTGAGGAGTAAATCGTGAAAAAAATCAAAATCGCCCAGCTCGGCATCGGTCACAATCACGGTTCAGCCAAAATGGCGGCTCTGCGCAAACTCACAGATTATTTTGAAGTTGTCGGAGTGGCAGAAGATAACGGATACTGGTATAAGAAAAGAAACGCTCTTGATGCCTACAAAGGCTTGACGTTTTCTTCGGAAGATGAATTGCTCAACACTCCCGGTCTCGAGGCTGTCGCAATCGAAAAAGATGGTCCAGACCTGCTCAAAACCGCTCTCAAATGCGCTGAGATGGGTCTGCACATCCACATGGATAAACCGGGCGGAGAAGAGCTGGATGGATTCAGAAAACTCTGCGACATCTGCACTGAAAAAGAACTCGCTTTTCAGAGTGCCTACATCTACCGAAACAATCCTGCAGTTCAATTTATCCTCAACTCGATAAAGTCAGGTCTCATCGGCGATGTTTTTGAGATATACGCCGTGATGAGCCGTGACGACAGTCACGATGACGCCTACCGCAACTGGCTTGCCCAGTTCAAAGGCGGGGCAATGTATATTTTTGCCGGATATCTCATCGACCTTGTGCTGCAGATACTCGGCAAGCCTGACAAGGTGACAAGTTTCCTCAAACGCACCCGTCACGATGCGCTTATCGACAACGGACTTGCCGTGTTGGAGTATCCGACAGCCACCGCCACCGTCAGGGTATCGGTCGTCGAAGTCGAAGGTTTCAACCATCGCAGACTCATTATCTGCGGAACAAAGGGCTCTCTTGAACTCTGCCCGATCGAACCTCCGGCAAAAGAGTACCTCACCCGCAACCTTCAGGTGCGGTTGTCGCTCAAAAAGGCGACAGAGTTATATCCCGAGGGGTCAACCATGGTCGATTGCGGAATTCTCGGAGCAAGGTATGACCGGCAGCTCATCGAGTTCGCCCGGGTGGTAAGAAAAGAGATACCCAATCCGATTCCGATCGAACACGAATACCTGCTCCACAAAACTTTATTGGAGGTATGCGATGTAAGATAACTCAGCTTTTTCCATTGGAGCACGCAAATGTTTTCATTGCCGGATAATAAATTTGTCCACCAACATAATAATTTTGTCCAAACGATTGCACTTGCAAATTTTGCTTTTATGGTGTATAATATCATCGAACCACAAGTGTTTTTCCAAACCTAAAAAAGGAGTTCGACAAGAGGAAATATTGCCTTTGCCGTGCAGATACTCAATCTGGTGAAATTCTTGAAAAGTCAGCACGAAACGATCGTTTCCAATCAAATCGGCAGAGCCGGAACCAGTATTGGAGCGAATATCCACGAAGCGCAATATGCCCACGGCAAATCTGACTTTATCGCAAAACTGCAAATCGCCCTCAAAGAAGCCAACGAAAAAAGTTACTGGCTGGAACTCCTGCTGAAAACTAATTATATTGACGAAGCAAAATATCAGGAATTAGACAATGTCTGTTCTCAAATCCGGGTGATGCTGATAAAATCCATCAATACGGCAAAAGGTGACGAAAGATGAAATCATACAGATTTTTCTTTAATTTACTGCTATTATCCTTGATTTTGACATTTATTATTGCGGTAAAAGCGACATTGTTCAAATCACAACACTATTTGATTTATACTATCTACATTATCAGTGGCGTCATTTTTACAATTCTCGGGAGCATTATGCCTGAACTAAAGCCCAATCGTTGGGTTGGGATTCGCATAAAATGGACAATGGAAGATCCAGATATTTGGAATCAAGTCCATCGTATTGCGGGGGCTCTTTGGATTATTGGCGGTTATTTGGTTATTCTTGAAACAGTTTTCCTGCCTTTGCGATGGATTGGTCCAGTTATGCTTGGAATTATTTTTTTACTTTCTGTATTTTCGCTTGTACATGCATGGCAGCTTGTCAGAAAAAAGTCTGATAAAGTAAAGAACAAGCAATAAAAGAAAGATTTTATTGCTTTTGTTCCATTCAGGACAGTCTGAGTTTTTCTGAATAAAAGAGAAGTGATTTTCAGAATTTCATTTCACAGCCAAATTCTGAGTTTTTAAGCTCAAAATGCCATTCAGAATGGCGGGGTGCGAGAAAAAAGCGAGCCGCCATTTTTTTTGCAAAAAAATGGCGAACGAAGACGTAAGTCTTCTCTTCACGCTTTTGTGCCAACAAAAGCTCTTCACTCAAAACCGAAGGTTTTCTTCACATCTTCATCAAACACCAGAGAAGACTTACTTGTGAAGACGTTCGCTCTGCTCACTTGTGAAGTTGCCGACTGTCGGCGGGTGGATGTGTTTCTTTTTTCAGCGCTTCGCTTACACGGCGGCAAGCCGCCTTGATTTTTTCTGATGCAGTGTTATATTAAACTCCGAAAGGAGATAATCTTATGGCTGAAAGCAAATTGCGTTTAATCCTTTTCTCCGCTCTGTTGGCGGTTGCCGGTTCGGTCGGGTACACAACAGAATTCTATTTTTCGTTGATTTGAATCAGAAAGGAAATATATGAAGACTTTGAAGGAACTCTTCCGCATTGGCCGCGGCCCTTCCAGCAGTCATACAATGGCTCCGTCTCGTGCAGCCGGATTTTTTAAAGTACGCCACAGCAATGCTGTCTCTTACGAAGCAACACTCTATGGCAGCCTTGCTGCGACCGGGAAAGGGCACTTTACAGATTTGGCAATTATTCAAACATTGGCTCCGCAACCGGTGAATATCATCTGGAAGCCGGAAATAACAATGGATTATCATCCCAATGCCATAAAATTAACCGCTTTTGACTCCGGCGGAGGTGAACTTGGCAGCAGCGTTTTTTATTCTACCGGCGGCGGTACTCTGGTGGAAGAGGATGCGGCTGATACGACTCCTGATTGCTACCCTTTCAAATCGATGCAGGAAATTATGGATTATTGCCGTCAGGAGGGAATCCCGTTGTGGGAAGTTGTCAAACGCTTTGACGATCCTGATATTATGGAGTATCTTGAAGAAATCCTTGATTGCATGGAACTGTCCGTGGAAAGAGGATTGCTTTGTGATGGCGTCTTGCCCGGTGGACTTAACCTTGCCCGCAAATCAAGAAACGTTTATCTAAAAGCCATCGCCCTGCGGGAAGATATCCGCCGCACCGGACTCCTGTCAGCTTATGCTTATGCTGCCGCTGAAGAAAATGCTTCTCTCGGGATTGTGGCTACTGCACCAACCTGCGGAAGCTGCGGGGTTCTGCCTGCTGTTATGCGTTACTGCCGGGAGTCCCGCAACTTGTGCAGAACCGAACAGATACATTCTCTTGCAATTGCCGGTTTGATCGGCAATCTGGTCAAACAGAACGGTTCGATATCAGGTGCGGAAGTCGGCTGTCAGGGAGAGATCGGGGTTGCCTGTGCAATGGCTTCTGCAGCAACTGCTGCGATTTTCGGCGGAACTGTTCCGCAAATAGAGTACGCCGCAGAGATTGGTCTTGAACATTTTCTCGGACTTACCTGTGATCCCGTTCTGGGATTGGTTCAGATCCCCTGTATCGAACGTAATGCCATCGCCGCCAATCGTGCGATCATCGCCGCAGAAATGGCATTATTATCAGATGGAACTCACTTTGTTTCGTTTGATGCAGTTGTTCAAACAATGTTGCAAACCGGCAGAGATATGCCTTCTCTTTACCGTGAAACTTCCAGCGGCGGGCTTTCTGTATTCTCATTGCGTAAAAATTGACCGCTTTTGCCGTTTTGAATTTTTCTGAATAAAAGTGAAGCGATTTTCAGAATTTGATTTCACAGCGAAATTCTGAGTTTTTAAGCTCAAAATGCCATTCAGAATGGCGGGGTGCGAGAAAAAAGCGAGCCGCCATTTTTTTTGCAAAAAAATGGCGAACGAAGACGCAAGTCTTCTCTTAACTGTGCGAAGCACAACTTCACTCAAAAGGCGCAGCCTTTTCTTCACATCTTCACCAAATTCCCAAGAAGCCTTGCTTGTGAAGTCGCTTATATTGTAAATATCGATTTGCGCAGCGGCTTGTAATTCGTTTGCACACGGTGGAGGGTGTGCAAACGTTTTTTGATATTTTATTTCTCTTGCGAAAGGTAAGTTTTTATTGCTTCTGTGAGTTTGTCTGCGGCTCCTTTGGTGTCAAGTCTGGCGAATATGATTTTTCCGGTGTCATCGTAACAGATCATATTTGTCTTACATCCTGAACAGCAGATCACAAGAATAAAGATATGCCGATGGATATTTCCATTATGCTCAATTGTGCGGATATAGACAAACTTATCAGGCGCTTGCAGCGTTGTTCTCTCGGACGGAAAAAAACTTCAAGCGCAGGAATTTATCGATTTTACTGCCGCAGCAAAAGAGGGATTTACTCAGCTGCGATTTTGGCTCCCGGCACAGAAAGCCGGTTGTAAAGTCATCATCAGCAATATAACCCTGAAGAAGATAGAAGAGTAAACTCGGAAGGTATAGAAAGAAAAACTGCGGTATCCCTTGACGGAGGACCGCAGTTTTTGTTTGAGCAGTTTATATTTATCAGCCGAGTCTGGCGCGGCGGTATTCAGTTGCAAACTGAGTTCCGTCATAGCTGATGTTTTTTGCGATGTCGGTGATGAAGATTTCCGCTCCGTTGCTGAGCCAAGACTGTTTGGCGGCGAGGGCGGTCAATTCGGGCATTACCATAGAGACGGCTTCCAGCGGAACTTCGTCTGTTTTTCCGGTGAAATAGGGCATGACTTTTTCGAGCATAGCGCGGTAGAGCTGCATGTTGTCAACTGCCACCTGATGCACTTTGGTCTCGGTAACCGCTGTCAGGTTGAAAGGAAGCCATGCCGTCTTGCCGACAGTCAGGATACCGACTTTGCCGTTGGCAAACTTGATCATGATCTGCTTTTGATTGGATGATCCCATATATTGCACAGAAAGAACATCTGAACCCATTGCAGCGATCAGAGTGGCGTAGCCGTGGATACCGTAGTTGTAGTCGTCAACTCCGATCGCGGAGTAAGCTGTATAGATAGTTTCTCCGGCTTCTTCGACGGCTTTGCGGCAGGCAACGACTTCATAGCAGTAACGCAGCACCGAACCTCCGGTAACGCGCTTGCCCATTTTGATCCAGTCGAGGATCTGGTTGATTTCGTCAAGGTTTCCGGCGACGGGTTTATCCAGATAGACCGCTTTGCCTGCTTCGACAAAAATGCGCGCCTGCTCAAGGTGTTTGTCCCAGTTGGTGGTGTGGACGATCACTCCATCGACCAGCGGAAGCATCTCTTCCAGCGTTGCCGGAGTGTAAGGAATATTGAACTTCTCAGCAAAAGTTTTCGCAAAATCAGCCGGGCGGGTTTCTCCGGAGTCCCAGCAGGCTGCGACTTCGATGTCAACAAGCCCCTCTTTTGTCAAATCGCGCATGATCGGAACCCATGCTTCCGGGTGAGATGTGCAAAGACCTACCAAACCAATTTTAAAAGCCATTATCTGTTTCTCCTGTGTGTTGTGTAAGTTCAATATAAATTCGGTCAGATACGGGTAATGCACCTGACGTTGCGGAAAATAATATAATCTGTTTCCGTAGAAAAAACAAGCGGCTCAGCTTCAATTTGTAAAAAGTTTGATAAACATGACCGCCGCGGCGCAGCTGCAAGGCGCGGGATTGACCACGGGGCGCCGCCGCCGGTCAGATCATCTCACAACATTTGAGACATTAACATTTTCTGATATATCCTGGGTAATTGAAAGCAATATCACAAAAATATCAAAAAAATCTTTTTTTACCCTTGTAAATTGATTTCATGAGCTATATATTATTCTGCGTTCAGGAAAGACATTACAGCCAGAAAGGAAACGATTTATGAAAACCGCCTCTTCTCCGGAGAAGAGGGTAAAGCATCGCTTTACCCTTATTGAACTCCTCGTCGTAATCGCCATTATCGCCATTCTTGCTTCTATTCTCATGCCTGCGCTTTCAAGTGCGCGCGAGCGTGCCAAAAGCAGCCAGTGCATCAACAACCTCAAGCAGTGCGCAGTCGGCATACAGAATTACATTGACGACCACGGCGAAATGCTCTTTTATTTGAACAAACTGCGCTGGATATATCTGCTCAACAGAAGAGCATTTGAAGTTTACAACAAAGACCTCTCCAAAACATGGAAATCCGGAACATATATATCAAGCCGCAACGCAATGATGTGTCCCGGAGTATTCCCATATACCGCCCAGCGAGCCGGCTTGGAACTGCCGAAAACGACAGGCGGAACCGGAACTTCTATGGGAGCAAACGTATCCACATACGGTATTACATGCGGAGCAGGTGCTACTCCGTACGACAAACCGATGAAGAGTTCTGAATACACAAAATGGCGCGCGAATTTTTATGCCGGAAAAGATAAAAATGATGCTGATACCGGATTCACTTACCGTCCGCAATTCGCACACAGACCTTCAAGTTTCTTCTGGATGGGCGACTGTTTTAACACGGAATACAACTCTGCATGGTATTATATGGGTTTCAGTGGCAAAAGTAACTGCGCATTTGCTGCCCACAACGACAGAATGAATATTCTGTGGGCTGACGGACACGCTGATTCAAATGGTCAGGGTGATTTATCCAGAAAAATGTATGATCCTAATGGTTACAAAGTTTACCTGAGTAACTTGGAAATTGCCGCTTTTTAACAGGCACATATTCCCCAACATTGGCAGACGATTTTTCCGTCTGCCTTTTTTGTTTAAGCGGCAGGCATCTCTCTTGCAAAACACCTGCGAACACACCTGCTTGCCTGCAAGCCAAGCCACTCAGTCCGGCTCGAGAAAACGGAAGGCTCCCGAACGGAGAAGAACGGAGTTGAACGGAGTGAACGGAGAAATTGTATGTGGAAAAGTATTCTGCCCGCCATTGTCTGCGCCACAACTTAGCCGTGCATTACGCCGCGAACAACAGCGTGCAACATACCCAAACGCCAAACACCGCCGCAAACATCTGCGTGAGTTTG
>SUVY01000081.1 GCA_015061775.1 Lentisphaerota bacterium
GCTTTTTTTGAAAGTGGGAGAGGGGTGCGGGGAGAGGGCGAAAACTTTTTTTCTCGTGAAAAAAAGTTTTCGCCCTTTCCCCGCGTATAACCCACCTCACACTACTCAGACAAAACGACAGCGCGGAGAAGGTGCTGGAAGTGGGTGGTGTGGAGGTTTCCGAGGTGGCCTCCGTGGTTGAACCAGGTGAGGCGATTTTTGAGGGTCGTGCTGAGGAAGGCTTTATCCTGTTCGGTCAGGAGGAAGTCATCTATATTATGCAGCACAAAGACCTTTTCATTCAATTTCAGGGTATTTTCCATGCTTCTGAGGTCGCTGTTTTTATAGAGCTGGGCGATGGGGATATCGGGATATTTTGGTGAGAGTATTTTTTCGGCGTAATATCTGAAGGTCACGCGGTCGATCTCGAGGTAGAGATTATTTTTTCTGACAGTATCGGCTGGCTGTTTCAGACCTTGCAGCGGAGACTTTTTATGGGCTGAGAGAAGAAGCTCGCGCATGGAGTTTTTCAAATTGAGTCCGACAAGCACTCTGCTGACTTTGTTGGGAACGTCGATACAGTAGTTGTGCGGAGAGGATACTCCGTCATACGGAGGCAATTTCCGGCTGGAAGAGAACATGATCTGTCCTGCGGCGTCGATAAAATCTCCTTTGATCTCTTTATCTGAGAGTCCTGCTCCTGAGGCGACGAGGCTGTCGGCGGCAGATATTGCATTATCGAGCGAAACAGGAGGGTTGACTGCGACAAAACGGGCGGCTCCGATGAGGGTTTTCTCTTCCTCGAGCTGGGCGATCTTGAGGGTATGCATGGCTCCGAAGCTGTAACCCATAAGGGTGATTTCCGGAGAGGTTATCTTCTTGCGTTCCCTGAGGTCGGCGAGCACTTTGACGATCGCGCTGCGGACGGACTCAGCGTCATCGGGCAGATATCCCGGGATGCGGCGGGCACTCTCGGAAGAGTTGTACTGCCAGCTGAATGTGCTGTTGATGACTGCGACATTTGCTCCGCGCATATTGAAGAGCTCGGCGAAGGCGACAGGAGAGCTGTTCATATACGTTCCGCCGATTCCGGGAAGGATGATGACAAGCTGCTCTTTTTTCTGCTGAGCTTTGCTGTCAACCGGAGATTTCCAGAAGGCATACTGCATTTTCTTGTTATCGAAGCACCTGACGGAAAACTCTGAGCGGCGGCAGACGAAATCATCACAGAAGAGCGAGAGCGGCATATACCAGAAGTCTCCGCGCTGCTGTTCGCGGAAAAACACACTTCTGAGACTGTCAGTGACGGGGTCGATGCTGTGGTAGCGCGGAAGCTCTACCCAGCGGCAGCCTGATACGCTCGCGTGCTCAGGAACGGACACAGGCTTTTCAGGAGGCAGCGGAGGCAGCTCCGGCTTTGAGGTCTGCTGCTCTTTGGCGAGCTCCCTCATGCGGTCGCGGAGACGGTTCTGCATACGGTAGCTCCAGAGCTGGCGATCCAGCTCCCCCTGAAGTATGGAGTACTCAACAAAACCCTTGTAGGGGTCGAGAGCTCCTGAGAAGGCTGCGGAGTATCTGTCCTGAGCCACCACCGTGCGGTTGAGAAAAGTCGCCCAGCCGCAGTAGGGAATATAGGTCTTGCAGTCGAATACCATATCAAAGAGCAGACCCGCGGTGTCGCGCACGTTGGCTGCCGAAGAAAACGGCAGAACAAAAATACATCCGGAAGGCACTCCCCACTTGGCAAACGCCTGTCCGAAACCGGAATTGGTGCTGTATATATGCAGCCAATGTTTTGCGGGGTCAAAGAGACCTGCGATACCGACCGTGGTGTTTACCAGGAAACGTATCGTCTCATCTCCGGCACCCTTCCACTCAGCGCGGCAGAGGGAGCTTATCGCCCGGGCGGGGTACTCAAGGTTGCTGCAGGCGTTGTCGATGCACTCGATGACAGGACGCGGCAAGATCGTACAGTAAACCCTTCCGACGGGGTCGGCGAGATAGACCATGCAAAAATCGGTCACCGAAAACATCGCGCGGTTGAAGGGCTCACAGGGGTCGGGCCCTGCGATGCGGTTCTCAATGCGGCTCAGAGAGAGCGTTGCGCGCTCCTCAGGCGTTTCCGGAATTTCTGTGACGGCACAGCCGCAGAAAAACACGGCGAGAAATACAGCGGTGAAAACTCCCCCGAAACTGCCGTGTTTTTTCATGGCGGAACTGCTCCTGTCTGATTGATGATTTTATTTGCTGAGCATCTCTTCCAGCGCCGGAAGGATCTGCTTCAGGACGTCGTCGAAATCGTTTCCATGCAAGGTGGCACCGGCGGCAAGATCGTGACCTCCGCCTCCGAAAGAGCGGGCAACGGGGCCCACGGGATAGCGGGAGTCTTTGCTGCGCATGGATATCTTCCAGGCACCGTCCTTCTTATGGATGAGCATGGCGACGACCACGGTGTCTATCTCGCGCAGGATGTCGATGATGCCTTCATCCTCTTTGAGGTCGAAGTCGTGCCGCTTGAGCATCTCTTCTGAGATGCAGGCGTAGGCTATGCGTCCGTTTGAAGTGAACTTGAGACAGTTGGAAACCAGATCCGTCTCAAAGTTGCGCTGACGCATGGACTTGCTGAAATATATGGTGTTGACCGCCTGCTCGAGCCGGGCTCCGCAGTCGATGAGTTCGGCGGCGGTGCGCAGGGTGTTGCCGGTGGTGTTGGAGAAACGGAAATTTCCGGTATCGGTCATCATTCCTACGAGCAGCGAAGTTGCGGCTGAAACGGTGAGTTCAAGTCCGCAGTCTTTGGCGAGCTGCACCGCGAGCTGGCAGGTGCTCGACGCATCGGGATCGACGTAAGAGATGTCCGCGACCTCACAGGTGGTGTTTCCGCGGTGGTGGTCGAGATTGAGCAGCGGAACTCCGGAAACAGGCAGTTCGATCGTGCCGCTCTCAACGCGCTCAAATGTGGCGCAGTCGAGCACGAGGATGCGGTCGAAGTTTTCCGCGATATTGCCCGCCTCCTGAGGCTTTATGCCCCCCTTGAAGAACGAACGGTAGCGGTCGGGCATATCGTACGGAATGACCACCTCAGCACGTTTTCCGGCAGCCCTGAGAGCATCGCGCAGTCCGAAGGAGCTGCCCAGAGCGTCTCCGTCGGGGCGGACGTGGGCGAAGATAAGAAAACTGCTTCCGCTCACGACGGAAGCAGTCAATGCGCTATAATTATTCTCCGGCATTTTCAGCCTCTTTGATGAGCTCAAGCACCCGGTCGCCCTTCTCAAAACGGCGGTCGAGCCGGTAGCAGAGCACCGGAGTGCGTTTGAACGCAAGCGTGCGCGCAAGCTCCCTCTGGAACTCCACTCTCAGCTGTTCGAGCTGACGCATCACATTCTCTTTGTCGCTCGCCTTGCCGCCCATGATGCTGACATAGACGGTGGCGTTGCGCAGATCGACCGAAGTGTTGACCTCGGTCACCGAAACAAGCATTCCGGGAGCGGAAAACAATCCGCGTCCGAAGAGACCGGCGAGCTCGCGTTTGATGAGCTCGTTCACCCGGGTGAGACGATCTACTTTTTCAGCCATCAGAGGGTCGCCTTTTTCAGTTCGATTTCATAGATCTCGATCTCATCTCCTTCGAGGAAATCGACGAAGTTATCCAGACGGATACCGCACTCAAGTCCGGCTTTGACCTCGCGGACATCGTCCTTGAAGTGGCGCAGACTTGCGACTTCTCCGTTGTAGATGAGCTCTTTATTGCGGTGGACACGGGCCTTTGCTCCGACCTTGACGACACCGTTATCGACGCGGCAGCCGCAGATCTTGGGACCTTTGCTGAGCTCAAAAATCTGCAGGATGCGGGCGTTACCGATGACTTTGTCGCGCTTCTCGGGCTCAAGTTTACCTGCGAGAGCGTCGGTGATATCCTCGAGCAGCTCGTAGATGATACTGTAAAGACGGATCTCAACGCCGCGCTTCTTGGCAAGATCGTTGACTCCGGGATTGACCCTGACGTGGAAACCGACCACGATACTGCCGGTCGCGGCGGCGAGGTCGATGTCGCTCTCGCTGATGGGACCGACTCCGTTATAGACGACCTCGGTGCGGATCTTCTCGCTCGGAAGCTGTTCGAGTGAGCCGGCGATAGCCTCTCCGGAACCCTTGACATCGCTCTTGATGATGATGTTGAGGCTGTTCTTTTCCTCTTTATTGAGCTTGCTGAAGATATCTTCCGCGCTGGTGATGCTGCTGGAAGCGAGCATTTTTCCGCGTTTTTCAGCTACGCGCTCCTCAGCGGCGGCGCGCGCCTCCTTCTCGGTCTTGAAGAACTCGAGCTGGTCTCCGGCTTCGGGAACTCCGGTGATACCGACGATCTTGACCGGAGTGCTGGGACCTGCGCTCTTGACGCGCTCGCCCTTGTCGTTGAAGAGCATACGGACTTTTCCGTGGTGCTCGCCGCAGAGGATGGCGTCTCCGACCTTGAGGGTTCCGTTCTGAACGAGGGTGCTGGCGGTGGGTCCGAGACCCTGCTCAAGCTGCGCCTCGAGAACGATTCCGGAAGGCTTGCGTTTGGGGTTGGCTTTGAGCTCGAGCATCTCAGCTTCCATAAGGATACGCTCAAGCAGGTCGGGAAGTCCGGCACCGGTGCGCGCCGAGACGCGTACAGTACCGACGCTGCCGCCCCAATCTTCGCTGGTGAGGTTGTTCTGCTGCATGTGGAGCAGCACTTTATCCGGATCGGCGTCCGGAAGGTCTATCTTGTTGATCGCAACGATGATCGGAACTTTCGCCGCAAGCGCATGGTTCATCGCTTCGACAGTCTGGGGTTTGAAACCCTCAGCGGCGGAGACCACCAGCACCACGATATCCGTGGCGTTAGCTCCGCGGGCACGCATATTGGAAAACGCCGCGTGTCCCGGAGTGTCGATGAAGGTGATTCCTTTGCCGTTGAACACCACGGTTGACGCTCCGATATGCTGGGTGATGGCACCCGCCTCTTTCGCGGTGACGTTGGTGTGGCGGATGGCGTCCTGGAGACTGGTCTTGCCGTGGTCAACGTGTCCCATGAAGGTCACCACCGGAGGACGCTCGACGAGGGATGCCGGATCGTCCGCCTCTTCCTCAACGACCTCTTTGCGCGGAGCGTTTTTGCTCTCAGCGACTCCGACGATCAGAGTGATCTCATATTTCTCACAGACTTTGCGCGCCAGCTCTTCGCTGATCGCCTGATTTATTCCGGCGAGCTCTCCGAACTTGATGAGGTCGGTGATGATCTCGTTGGGCTTGCGTCCGAGAGCCTCGGCGAGGTTCTTGACCACGAAGGGGGCCTGAAGAATCACTTCGCTGCCCGCAGCGACTGCCTGCAGACGGTCTCCGCCGGACTTGGCTCCGGGTTTGCGGTTGTTGTTGTAGCTGGCGGCTTTTTGGTTCTCGCTGCCGCGTTTGGGAGCGCCCTTCTTGCCGTTTCCTGAGTTTCCGCGCTTGCCGCTGACGATGTGCGCGTCCTCAGAGTTGTAGATGTCGTCGAGATAGGCATCGACCAGCTCCGCCATATCCTCGGGAATGACGCTCTTTTCGCCTTTGTCAAGGTCGATGCCCTGACCTGAAAGCTCGCGGATGATCTCCTGTGCACTTGCGCCGTACTTCTGGGCAAGATCTTTTACAGTAAGTGATTTAGCCATCTGGTGATCTCCTTATTTATCCAGCTCCGCAAGTGCGGTCTCGATCTCGGAAGAGTCGATTCCGTCAAGTGAGAGCAGCGTATCGGGATCGGCGGCCCTGATGCCGTCGATGGTGACAAAACCGTTGGACACCAGCACTCTCGCGGTATCCACAGAAACTTTGAAGTCCGCCGCAAGTTTGGAAGCAGCCTGCTCCATCTTCTCTTCGATGGACACTTCGGGAGCCGCCTCAGCTTTGTCGGCATCTTCGTTTTTGAGGGTGATGTTCCAGCCGATGAGCTTTGCGGTGAGACGGATGTTCTGAGCCTTGCGGCCGAACGCCACGCGGGACTGCTCGTCGCTCACTTTGACCAGCAGCTCGTGTTTTTCCTCATTGACCAGCACGTCGCGCACCTTCGCCGGAAGCAGGGCGTTGGCGGCGTACTTCTTGATATCCTCATCGTAAGGAACAATGTCGATGCGCTCATTCTCGAGCTCATCGGTGATGCGGCGGACACGGCTTCCGCGGACACCGACGCATGCTCCGACGGGGTCGATGCGGCTGTCGGAAGTCATCACGGCGATCTTGGTGCGGCGTCCTGGCTCGCGGGCGATGCCCATGATCTTGACCAGACCGTCGCGGATCTCGCTGACCTCGCGCTCAAAGAGACGGACGACGAAGTCGGGGTTGCTGCGGGAGACGATCAAGCTGGGCCCGGAAGTATTGATATCGACCTTGACCAGCAGAGCATTGATGTGGTCTCCGGGAAAATACTCCTCTTCGTGGATGCGGTCGCGTCCCGCCATGATGCCCTCGGCTTTGCCGAAGTCGATGATGATGTTCGACCCCTCGATGCGGCGGACGGTTCCGTTGATGATCTGTCCGACGCGCTCGGCATACTCGTCGTTCACGGTCGCCTTCTCGGCTTTGCGGAGCTCATTGACGATAGCCTGACGCGCGGTCTGGGCGGCGATGCGTCCGAAGTTGCGGGGAGTGACCTCCCACTTGACCACGTCTCCGAGCTGAGCCTCAGGGAAACGCTCGCGTGCGCGGTCGATGACCAGCTGGTCGTTGCTGGGGTTCTCCTCGACGACTTCGAGCGAAGCGTAAGCCTTGATGGAGCCGGTGACGGGGTCGATGACCACATCGAGCTGGCTTGCGGGATGGATGCTCTTGTGAGAAGCGTTTTTGATCGCCTTTTCCAGAGCTCCGGTGATGCTCTCGCGGCTGATTCCGCGTTCGCGTTCGATGTATTCCAAAATGGTGAGCAGTTCGTTTGCCATGTTCTACCTCTCTTTCTTTATCTTTACATTACACTCTTCAACCGATCTGTTTTTCTGCGCGCAAAAAACAAAAAAAGCGGGAAAACGGTTCCCACTTCTCAGGCCCGGGTAAGACACCCTCGATAATTCACTTGCTTCCCCGGAAGGACACATCGCATTACAGTTGAGCTTGCACACACCCCTGTTTTACGCGCATCCCGCCTCAAGAGCCGGAGCCGAAACTCCGGCGGGGAGACCATTCCGGCATATTCGCCGCGCAGATCTTACAATCACAATAGATAATATAAGTCATTTTATAATATAATCAAGTCCTTTTGCACTTATTTTACCAATTTTTTTCAGTAAGCAGCGCAAATAAATGCGTGCGCCGGGCTTTCCGCGCCGAACAAAAGGAAGACAAACAACCGCGTGCGGCATACCCAGACGCCCAGCCGCGCCGCAAACAACCGCGGGCAGCATACCCAAACGCCAAGCTGCGCCGCGAACAGATGCGTGCGGCATACTTCTCCGCCCCGGCTATCCGTTCACTCCGTTCAATTCCGTTCAACTCCGTTCTAAAGGCGGGGGGTCTTTCTCACGCGAGTACAGAACGTGCTTGGCGGGGTATGAACTGGTAACCAACGGTGATTAGCGCGCATGTCTGCCAAGCCACGCTGGTTCGGCGCGAGAAAACGACAGGCTCACGAACGGAGAGGAACGGAGTGAACGGAGTTGAACGGAGTTTACGTATGTGGTGAAGTATGTCACCCGCCATTGTATGCGGCGCACCTCAACCGTGCATTACTCTGTAAACAACGGCGTGCGACATACCTTGCGCCAAGCTCCACCGCAAACAAACGCGTGCAACATACCCGGGGGCGACCAACGGGAGCCCCCAAAGTACCCCGCTTTTTTTGAAAGTGAGAGAGGGGCTTGGGGGGAGAGCGAAAACTTTTTTTCTCGTGAAAAAAAGTTTTCGCTCTTCCCCCAATACCCACTACCTCAACTTACTTCAAAACAAAACCGTGGAGGGTTCCTGCGGAGGAGTATATGCAGAGGAGGTTTCCGGTTGTGGCTGGGGTTGCTTTGATGGGGACGTTGAGGTTGATTTGCTGGAGGACTGAACCTGAGTCTGAGTTGCAGAGGATGACTTTACCTGAGTCGGTCGCAAAGATGACGTTTGAGTCAAAAACTATTGGGGAAGCGGTGGATTTTGCGCTTTGGCGCGGAGGGTGCGGAGTGGAAAAACTCCAGAGCAGTTTTCCGGAAGAAGCGTCGAATGCGGCGGCGCAATTATTGAAAGCTGCGAAGACCTTGCCGTTGGCTTCGGTGGCGGGTGATACGGCGTACCTTACGTTGGAGAGTTTGGCAGCCCAGAGCTGGTTTCCGTCGGGGGAGAATTTGCGGATGGCTGAAGCACCGGCAAAATACACGGCGTTATTTCCTGCTGAGGGGATGGCGACTCCGCGGTCGGTTGAGGTGGGGAGGACGGGGAGTTTCTTCTTATCGATCACCTTGAGGCGTTTGCCTGAGGCGGGGTCGAGGATGAGGAACTGCCGGGGGGTGGAGACAAAAAGTTTTCCGCTGTCGAAGAGGACACCTGAGGCGGGGGAGTAGCCGCTGTCGGTGTGGAGCTGCCAGAGGGTCTTTCCGTCGGCGACAGAGACGGCGCGGATGAAGAAGTTGGATTGCTGGAAGATTGCTCCGTTTCCGGAAGAGAGGTGTGAAACGGTGACGCGCCAGCCGTATCTGCCGAGGGTCTGACTGTTCACGCTGCCGTAGTCGGAGCGGGCGGGAGCTTTCCAGATGAGTTTTCCGGTGTTTTTATCGAAGGCGAAGATGTCACCTGAAACGGTGGATACGGCGATGATTTTTCCGCAGATGACGGGAGTGGCGCAGACGTCATCGCAGGTTTGAGCTTTCCATACAAGTTTTCCTGATTTGGCGTCAACGGCGGCGATACCGGCGTTTGCGGGGGACACTCCGGAGTCGGAGACAGGAACAAACACTTTACCGTCCGAGATGACAGGAGAGCCGAAGCCGTCCTGATATCCTCCGGCGCGGAAGTGCCACACGGGAACAAGACGCCCGAAGGCGGCAGAGGAGATGCGGCGGTTTGCGCTGTTTCCGGCAACGCTCAGCCAGTCTCCGGAAAGAATAACCTGAGCTTTTCCGGCGGAAGGGATCGTCTCCTTGAAAGGGTGGACAAATTCGATCGAACTCTTCCACATCCCTGCTGAGCGGCTGATGACTCTGATGCGGTTGGTCTGGGCTCCGCTGTCGCCTTCGCGCCAGGGGGCGCTGCATACGATGGAGGTCTTGCCGGTGCGGCGGACGTTCCAGTGGTGGTAGTGCCCTCTGAGAATGAGCTCAGGCTCGCGCCCGCAGAGCGCATCGGCGATGGTGCGCGACGCCTGGCCGGGAGCGTGAGTCACCAGAACAAGAGGCATATCCGCAGGAGTCAAGGCTATGTCGCGCTTGAGCCACGCATACTGCTCCTTGAACTCAACTGGAGTGAGAAATGACTCGGAAACAAAGGCGCAGAAGTGAACTCCGCGAAAGTTCCAGGAGTACCACAGCGGACCGAAAACCTTGCGGTAGTTGGCAAGATCGCGGTGTTTCTGAGCGTCATGGCCTCCGAAAACCGGGTAGAAATCAAGCCCGGCAGCTTTGAATTCGTCGCGGATGACCTGCATATCATCGAGCCTGCCGTCCGGAGTGAGGTCTCCGGCGCAGATGACCATATCTGTTCTGTGCTTCTTTGCCGCGGCGGCTATTTTTTGCACTGTGTGGCGGAAGCGTTCGCTCTTCTTCGCCACGTTGAACTGGATGTCGCTCCCGTGGATGAAAACCGCTCCGTCCGAGCTGCGCGGATCAGGCTTGAAACCAAATTCCGGAGCCGCTCCCTTGTCCGCCCAGATGGGGGTGGTCGGCAGGTGTTTATCCGGAGTAGTCACCGCTATCCAGTAACCGCCGGAAACAAAAGAAAAAGTTCCGTCGCTCCCCGTAAGAACGGTCTCCCTGCCATTGGATACCGCAACCGAGGGTATTCCCGGCTCTCCAGCGTCGCGGACAGAGTTGGAATTCAAATCAAGAAAAACAACTCCCGCCGGAAGAATGCTGCTCAGCAGGACAAATGAGGCAATCAAAAACTTTTTCACAATGTAAGCTCCTTGTTTTCTTTTAAGCGTTGTTCCTGATAGAGGGAGATGATGCGGGGAAAGCGGGAAAACTTCTTTTCACGAGAAAAGAAGTTTTCCCTCTCTCCCCGCGCCCCTCTCACCCTTTCAAGAAAAGCGGAAAACTTTTTTA
>SUVY01000082.1 GCA_015061775.1 Lentisphaerota bacterium
AGGGCGAAAACTTTTTTTCACGAGAAAAAAAGTTTTCGCCCTCTCCCCGAACCCCTCTCCCACTTTCAAAAAAAGCGTTTTTGTGGTGTCGCGCCCTCCAGTTTGTCGGGCTTGATCGGGGGGCGGCGGTCTCGTTTCCGCCCCGGCATAGATTTGCGTTGGCTGGCGTGCAGAGTACTTATGTGTGTTGCCTAACGAACGTTCCCACCCTGTTGGTCGGCGCGGGTATGCCGCACGCGTTTGTTTGCGGCGCAGCTTGTTGTCGGGGTATGTTGCACGCGGGCGGTCAGCAAACGCCCCACCTTGGCACGCGGGTCGGGACAAACCTCTCGATGCGGCACGCGGAGTCTTTGTGCTGTTGAATAAACGCGGTGTGTTCTAGGAATACTAGGAATACTAGGAATACTATTCTCTAAAAAAGTCGTTTGTAAGAAAGCATAGTGTTTGCGGTATTCTTTTCCGTACCGGTTCAGGTGTAAGTAACTGCGTGCGACATACCAAAACACAAAGTTCCGCCGCAACCAACAGCGTGCGACATACTTCACCACCCCGAAAAACCATAGTATTCCTAGTATTCATAGTATTCATAGTATTCTTAGTATTCCTAGTAAAGGCGGGTGGTCTTTCTCGCGCCGAACCAGCGTGGCTTGGCAGACTCGCGCGATAATAACCGTGGGTTACCAGTTCATACCCCTTCCGTCTTCGGTTGCTTTGCAACTCTACGCCGCGACAAGCCCGCTGGTCGGCGCGGGTATGCCGCACGCGGTTGTTTGCGGAGCTCTCAGCGCATCGGTACGAGTCTCTTTGCGGTATCTTTTACGGGAGCTGTTTCGTAAATATACGGTATGCTTTTCAGATTTCCGAGTTCGATAACTGCCCGGTTGAACACCTGGGCGTCTTTATCCCCGGCAGCGGCAAGTATGAATGCCAATCTCACTGTATTCTGCCGCGCGGTCTCATAGCAGTAGCGGATAAGATTTTCAAATCCGGCGAGGCTTATTCCGTCAGCTGCAAAAAACGCATTGATATTGAGTATCACCGCATCTGGTTTTCCGGAACACACCTCTGCAAACTGCCGCTTCAATCCGGAAAACCCTTTGGGCTCCATCACTTCCGGACGGCATCCGAGCCCGCTAAACTCTCTTTTCAGCTGTTCTGAAAAATCATTGGCGGGAGAAAAGAGTATTATCCTTGCCCCGTTTGGGTTTTCCGCCGCACTTATTGTCTTCTCTTGGGATTTGTTTTCCACTGAAGTTGCAGGCTCCGTCTGCTCTGGAGTTTGTTCTTCTTTCCGCTCATCACTTACGACTTCCACTGCTCCGGAATTGCTGTTTACCGTGACTCCGTTTTTTGATTGTCCAAGCAGCCATGCCGCCGCCGTTGCGGCTATCATGAGCAGTACTGCGACGACGGAAAAAATCAATATTTTGTTTTTTATATCGCTGTTTTTCGCAGCCGGAGCAACCTCTTCCGGAACAGGAGCTGAAACTTTACTTTGAACGTCGGCAGAAATTTGCGTACTGATTTCTCCGGAATTCACATTTTCGGTTATAAACGGAGCGTCTGCCGACGATATCGCCTTGAGTTTTTCCAGCAGTTTGGACGCGCTCTCTATCCGTTCTTCGCGCTTCTTTTTTATCATTCCGCTGACGACCTCGGCAAGCTCTTCGGACACCTGCGGACAGACCTGCCGGATATTGGGTATCTCCTCTTCGGATACCACTTGCGAGAGTATCTCTATACTGCTCTTTCCGGAAAACGGCAGGCTTCCTGTAAGCATCTCATAAAAGACCACTCCGAGGCTGTAGATATCCGCCCTTCCGTCAACTTTTCCGGAGTCCATCGCCTGCTCTGGAGACATATATGCCGGAGTTCCGAACACCGCTGACTGCATGGTAAGAAGTGTATCCTGTTCATCGGTAGATTTGGCTATTCCGAGATCGGCGAGCTTGGCTGAGCCGTCATCTCCGAACATGATGTTGTCCGGCTTGATATCGCGGTGCACCATGCTGCTGTTGTGCGCCGCCTCAAGCGCAGAGGCTATCTGGATGACTATCTGCAATGCCGCCCCCGGAGAAAGCCTTTTGACTATCTTTAAACGCTCACGCAGGTTTCCCCCGGGAACATAATCCATCACTATATAGTACATTCCGTTTTCCTGGCACTGCCCCGCATCGTGCACCGTTATCAGGTTCGGATGACGTACCTTGCACGCAAGCTTCGCCTCGCGGATAAATCTGTCTACCAGAAGCTTCTTCTGCTCTGCCATCTCCGGAAACAGTATCTTTATGGCAAACAGCGTATCCAACACATTATGCCGCGCCAGAAACACCTCTCCCATTCCTCCGCGCCCCAGCCGCTTGCCCAACGTGTATTTTTCAAATCGTGATCCGCTGGCAAGATCGGACAGTTTTCGCTTGCGCCACTTTAACACTTGCTGTTTTCCTTTTTTGTTTTGTTCCTGAGAAGGGAGATTGTTCTTGGGGAAGGGGAAAACTTCTTTTCTCGTGAAAAGAAGTTTTCCCCTTCCCCAAACCCCTTCCCTTTTCAAGAAAAGCGGGGTACTTTTAAATGATAATGGCACCTCAAATGTTTGTTTGAGGTGCGGTTTTTGTTTTTTACTTTTTTTATTTTTGGGGCTGTTTTGCTTTGCAAAACTCGCCGGGATTGAGGAGACAACTTTGTTGTAACAAAGTTTTCCCCTCAAACTCCCTTTTTAAAGAACTTTAGGTACTTTAGAGGTTGGGAACTCTCTGCTGCAGGTTATACAACGCTCCGTTCATCGCCTCTTTCATCAGCGCAGCGTACATATTTGCATCCTTGCCGATCCTGGCATAGATCCAATGGGTCATGTAGTCGTCTCCACGGTACTCATAGCTCCAGACCACAGCTCCGGTCGCCCTCTGCACCAGCTCGAACTTCACCCACAGTTCGTTCTGGGAAGTTCCGTAAGGAGCTCCCACCAGCCACAGCGCAGGTGAGAAGAAGTAGGTTATCAGGTAGGAGTACATAAATCCGCGGTAGTAGGTGCTGTTGATCGTTCCCCGCCAGACATAGTCCGCATTCGCCTGCTGGATACTGTTGGCTTTGGTGACCGTCTTGAAGAGGTTTGACGCCTTCAAACTCAGCATTGATGCCGCCGCCAGATCCTGCGGAAAATTCGCGTGGAATCTGCCCATCGTCACAAAGTCGCGGCTGTGCTCAGGCTCCTCCTTTTCCACCCAGCCGAAAGGCATCAGCGGAATAAGTCCGAACACGAACGAACCGTGGTTTCCCGGAGGATTGGTCATCGCCTTATTAGACTGTGACGGATCATAGTATTTGGTCGCTCTCTGGTCAAGGAACGGCAGCACCGCTACACTCTTGGTCGCTATTCCCTTTTCCTGCAGCACCACCATCGTTCCCGGAGCGGTCGCGTAATCGAATTTAGCAATTCCGGTACATCCGGCGAGCAGACCTGCCGCTGCTATCGCTATGAGGTATATCGCTTTTTTCATGGTCGTTTTCCCCGATATTTTTATTGATTACCAGCCAAAACCGCCCTGCAGGTGCTGGCGTTTGATCTCGATGACTTTTGTCCAGACTCCCTGGCCGGTCGAGTTGTCGGTGAGAGTAAGTGAGAAGGTGTAAGAGAGCTCATTTGCTCTTCCGTCACGGGCAGTCTGTTTGATGATCGCTCCTCCGAGAGAGAGATCGTAGCCCTTGATTCCGCGCTGTTTGACGTGGCTGCTGCGGTCGGCTGCCGGATCATACTTGAGGTTGCGTGCCTGATGTGAAGCATCGTCACGAACCTGTCCGGCTCCGGCATACGCGGTGGTGATACGGACTTTTCCGCTTTTGAACAGGACTTCTCTCAGGCGGTTGGTGATAAGTTTGGTATCGATATGCTCTGCGGTGTTGTTCTGGATCTCAGAAAGATAGAGGTTCGGTTTATAAATTCCGAGTTTCTCACGTGCTGAGAATTTTTTTCCAGCCGCAGTCTGAGTCTTGATCATCTCATCGGCATCCATCTTATAAGCCGTGAGGAACTCTGTAAACTCGAATGAACTGAGCATATCTGCGCCCATTTGCTCACTTGCCACCACCCAGTCAGATGAACTCATGCGGTGTTTGTTTTTCACCGCGATCTGGGTGTTGGAGGCATCGACGTAATCTGACTGGGTTGCGCATCCGGCAAAGATGAAGCTTGCGGCGAATGCGAGGGCGATGGTGTAGATCTTTTTCATAGTTTGTCTCCTTTATGTAAATTGGGTTATTATTTGTACTCTTTGACGCTGAGGATAAAGTCTTTGCACTGCGGAGTGGGGGCGACTGCTCTGAAATATACGGTCTCTCCCGGAATGATTCGGACGGTCTTCCAGATCGAAAGCGGAGTATCGACAGTCATACCGTTGGCATCCTGCCAGGTGAATTTGTAAGTGACGGGATAGGGGTTTTCTCCGGTCATTCCGCTCCAAGCCTGAGAGAGGACTCCGGTACGGACATTGGTCGCTGCGACTTCGACCATCATGTTTCCTCCGGCGGAGGGGCTCATCTTGACCGACTGCAGCACCAGGCGGTCGCGCAGAAATCCGTCGGTCACAAAACGCACATCGTTGACAAGGTTGGGAGTCGCGTGTTTATCGGCGTTCTCAATGGTGTTGACGCTTGCCTGGCATCCGGCAAGCACAAACAATGCCATCACGAAAGCTGCAAGAAGTGTGATTTTTTTCATTTTATTTTCTCCGTTTGTTTGGTTGTTGCTTTTTGAGAGTCTGTTCGGCGCAGAGCCCCCGGGTCTGTTTGCTTTATCTGCCTATATATAGCTGCTTTTTCCCGCTTTTTCTAAGCAAAAGTCTGTTTTCTTAAAAAAAATTTGATTTGAGAATAAAATAACCCGTAAACTTCTCTTTTTCAACTGTGTTTACATATTGCAGAGCAATATATGCAACTATTTTCTGTAAAACAGCTTTGCCCCAGCCTGGAATGAAGACAAGAAAACACCGGAACAAAAACTGCTCCGGTGCTGTTCAGCCGTTATCAGAATTACCGTCAGCCTGTCACTTTATCGGGAAGACACGGCAGGTGGCGGCTCCCGCGACATTGTCTGGAACGTTTACAAATATCACCGCTGAGGATGCTTCCTGCGGAATATTGACCGCCACGGGACTCATTCCCTCGGGAGTCACCGTCACCTTGCGGTCGGCAGGCATCTCGATCTGGGCGATCTGGAACTCTTTCGGCAGTATCTCCCAGGTTCTGGTATCGGCGGTATTGACGAGAGCCTTGTAGGCGGATACTCCGATAAAAGTGATCAATCCGGCGATGGGATCAGCCTGCGATGCAGCCTTGACCGCGAAATAGCTGCCTACCTCTTTGACAGCGGTATTGAGAACGATGCGGGTGATCATTCCGGGCAGACGCATGGTGTACTCCTGGGCGAGGATTCCGTCCATATCGGCGACGATACCGGTGCGGACGGTCTCCGAGGAAGTCGTCACATCGAGGAAACGGCAGCGGCTGTCGTAGTATTCGCAGACCGGCCACGCCGTCGTCGCCAGAGTCGCATATCCGGGCAGAATGATAGGAATATAGAGTGCAATCTGACGCAGAGCCGCACTTCTTCCGTTGGCATAGATCACCAGACAGTTGTTTTTGCCGATATCAAATTTGAACGGAGGCACTTTGCGCAGCTTCAGCGGAACAAACCGTCCGGCCTTTTTGAGCGCAGTAACATAATACTGCTGGATCATGGGGTTGTTGGGCATCGCCTTGTAGAGACGCTCGAAATCGACGACCGCGTTCTGCCAGTCTCCGTCTCTGGCGTAGCTGTAACCTGACAGGAAGATGGCGAAGGGATTGAGGAAGTTTCCGTATCCGCGGTGTGCCACCTGTTTGGTGAGCGCAACCGAATTGCTCAAATCGGAGTTGCGTGAGTCGTTCATCAGGTTGTCAACGTTGATCATACCCGCAGCTTCGGCATTGTTTTCCTTATCCTTGCGCAGAGCCTCCTCTTCAGCCTCGAAGAACTTTTTATAATTCTCCTCGACCTTGACCTGATTTTCTCTTATCCTGAAGGTCTCGACCCGGAATCCGCGTGAGTCTCCTTTGGCGAGGTAGGCGAGAGATTTCACCACCGGGATCATGACCCTGTCGCGGCACCAGCCGCGGTAGGGAAGCGCATTGAGGTTGGTTGCGAGAGTCGCTCCCTCGGCGCCGACATCGCGCATACTCACGATCGCCCGGTCATCGAACTCCTGAATGAGCTCCTCGGCGCGCTCGAGGTGTTTGATACACTCATCGTAGTTGCCGGTGATGTAGTTGTAGGAGCCGGCTTCAAGTCTCCACATGACTTCGTCGATGGAGCCCTCACAATCCTCGACCTCATCGGCGAGAGCGGCGGAGGCGACGGCGTGGTTTCCTGCCATGTAACCGGTCATCATCTCCTGTTTCTGGCGATGGGCGTTTATCACAGTTGATCCGCAGCCGGAAATCACCACCGCGAGAAGCGCGGGAACGATCGCAAACGTTAACTTCTTCATTATCCTTGCTATCCGTATTGGTTATTTGATTTTGGCAGCGACTTCAGAGACGATCGGAGTGATCGCAGTACGGATCAGGTATCTTGCATAATCCTGAGTAAGCCAGTTGGTGTTGTCGATGTGATCGGGAAGATCAGTTCCGAAGTCGATGGTGCGGTCGAAGACGAAGGAGCCTGCGGTAAGTCCGGTCTGGGCGTTGATGATCTTGACGGTACCTGCAATGTAACCGTTGTAGCTGGTGACATATTTCTGGAGCGGAGCAACGTAGATGCTCTTGGTTCCGATGGTGAAACGGTTGATGGTTGCCTGGACGAGGTAATCAGCTCTCAGCAGCTCTCCGATGCGCTGGTACATGGCGGGAGATGCGCTGTGGATGGCATCGATATTGTTTTTGGCAAGGATATTGCTGATATTCTGCATGGCGAAGAGCCGGATCCCGCTGTTGAGCAGTCCGTTTTCCATGAGGGTATTGAACTCCATCGGCAGATAGGCGGGAGCGTCGTTGAAAGCGATGACAGGGGAGAGCACGGCGGAGATACCGCGTTTTCTTGCCTTTTTGCCGAGACCGATCTCGTTGAGGGTATCTTTGAGCTGGTCGGCAAGTTCATCGAAGTTGCGGAAGACTTTTGAAATGCTTCCGTCCGGGTCGATCGAACCCGTGGAGGAGTTCATAAGTGAGAGTGAGAGGGTGATACGGCTTCCGAATTTTCCCACGGTGGGAACGAGCAGATATTTGACTGTCTTGATCTGTCCGAGTTTCGCCTTCTGTGCGGAGTTGAGGTTCATAAGATCGCTGCTGGTGGTAAGTCCGATCTCAGTCATGATCTGTTTGAGTGCGGCGCGGCTGATGACTTCGTAGTCACCTCCGATGGAGGACTCGAGCATACTCCAGATGGCTTCGACATCTTCAGTTTTGATTCCGCCCTTGTTGACCGGTTCAGCGACTGCCAGACGATCCATTTCGACGGCGAATGCTCCGCAGATGAGCGAAAACGCGGCGATGAGGGCAAGGAAGAATTTGTTTTTCATGGTAAGTTTTCCTTTACTTTTGCTGTTTATACGTTATTTTTCAAGCTGAACATTGATGGTGAAATCTTTTGAGACATTGACGTCGAGCTTTTTGCTCTTGTAGCCTGCGGCTTTGATCTCGATGGAGTGTTTTCCCTCAGGAAGAGCGAAGCTCTCTGCGGCGTTTCCGGCGAAAGTGCCGTCGATATAAACCTCGGCGGTCGCGGGTTTGAAGAGGATGTTTCCGGAGACGTTGAGGGTGATGGTGCGGGGCATGGGAGTTACGCTGATGCGGTTTCTGCGTCCGGGTTTGCAGAGATCATAGAGCTCCTCGGCTGCCTGCTCGAGGGCAGAAGTCATCAGGTTCTGGAAGATATTGTTGTCGAACTGGGTTCCGCTGATCGGCCTCTGCTCTTTGTAGGTTCCGGTATATACGTTGCTGTAAACCGTCTGCTGCGCCACGAGATCGACGACTTTGATGATGACATCGAGCTGATAGTTGGTGGTCTTGGTGGATATTCCGTAACCGGTGAAGCTGTTGGTCTTGGTGCGCATATCGGTGATGGTTCCGTAAACGAGGTGGGTGAGACCGGTTTCCTGAGCGAGGCGGCGCATGAAGTCTTTGGGGAAGTCCGGCTGGGCCTGCAGCTTCTGCATCGCGGCGGCGACCACAGAGGAGTCAACACAGCTGAACACATTGTTGCGTCTGCCCAGATACGCTGAGAGGTACTCGGCTCCGGCGATCATCGGACGGGTCTCTCCGTTGGCGACCTGATTGTAGATGGCGATCGCCTTCTTTCTTGAAAAGTTGTTGTCGGCGGCCTGGGCGGCGCGGTTGGCATCAGCGGTCTTGCTGTTGTCCCAGGCGTCGATCATTCTCACAAAACCCTGCATCACCGCGTTGACGGATTTGCGGTCGGCATCATTGAGGGTGGACTGAGCCGGGATCTCGATGGGTTTGTTGTTGTGATCGAGGAAACGTTTGGCTCCTTTGGTGTCAACGGTTTCAAAGTCCAGAACGCAGACCTTGAAAGGAGTCCACTTGACCTCCTCTTTCTTCTGCTGCACCACGGTTTTGGTGATGACCGTAGTGGTGGTGGTAGTGGTCTTGGTGCTGGTAGAGCTGGTGGATGTCGAAGTGCTGGTGCTGTCAGCGTGAACGGCGGAAATCAGCATCAGGGCAGCGGCTGAACCTGTAATGAATCGGTAAATCTTTGACATGGTAATTTTTCCTTTATAATCGATTTTATTTTATGTTACTTTTTGACAGTGAGGTCGGCGCAGGTCTTGGCTTCCTGCATGATATCGACTCCGGTTTTGAATTCGTTGACGAATTCGGAATCTTGTTTGAGCATCTTGTAGTTGCTCCGGCACTTTGAGCAGAAAACAAAGTGCAGATGAGCTGAAAACTTCATCTTTCCGGTGACGTTTCCGGAAATGAGCTCCTCCAGCTCCGGGTAATCAAAACATTTCATAATCATCATCTCCATTCATTTTCAACTCTCTGATGTACCTTTTCAAGGCTGCGATGACCCGGCTGCGGTAGTTATAGACCGTGGCGAGCGAGAGTTTTTTCTGCGCCGCGATCAGTGCCGGAGAGATGCCCTGCATCGCGAAGAGCTCAAAGACTTCCAACTCCTCGGGAGGAAGTTCCTCTTTGGCTCTCTGCATTGCAAGGAAACAGAGATGCTGTTTGTACTCCTCTTCCCACTTTTTCTCGAAGTCATCCTCACCTGAGAGGATCGCCTCCTCGACGGGAACATTCTCTTTGGAGCCGTACTTCTCGCGCCGGTACTTGATTATGCAGCTGTAAATCACTTTGCCGAAGTAAGTCCGGAACTTTCCCTTTTTGGGATCGTACTCAAACTTTTCAACTGCATTGAAGAAAGTTACCAGCACATTCTGTTCGACCTCCGCGAAATCTGCAGGAGCGACACCGTATTCCTTGGCGCAGTGGTATATCAGCGGACGGTAGGTGTCACGGAATTTGAACCACGACATTTCGTTACCGCTCTTCACATCTGCCAATAAAACCGGATTGGTCGTAAACATCTCATCACCGCTTTCTTGATTTATCTGCCATTATATAGACACTTTGTCTCTCATTTTCTAAGCAAAAGCGCATTTTTTTCAAAAAAAATCGTCTGGAGGATAAAATATATCATAAATTCTTATTTTTCAACTGTTTTTATACATATTGCGGCAATATTGTGTAATCTATGTAAACATTTGTCAATATCCATATCCAATCAGCACAAACAAAAAGCGGTCAGTTGCTATCCTCCTGAGCTTGTACTGCGATATAAAATATCAGCAGATGCACGACAAGATACGCAAAATATCACGCACGAAATTGACCGCAATAAGCCACCGCCGGTCGTCTTTCTTCTATACATAATGGTAAATAAAAATAAAAATAAAAATAAAAAAAGACAAAAAAAAGGGGGCTGTTGCAAAACCTTATTGTTTCAGCATCGTATGGTGAGGGAGTTTAAGAGGCTGCTTGCCTCTTAAAAATCTCCCGGCAGGGGAGAATCCCCTGCACCTCTGGCTATTGATTTTGTTCCAAAATCAATAGCCGATTCCTTTTTT
>SUVY01000083.1 GCA_015061775.1 Lentisphaerota bacterium
CTCCCTTGCTGTGCTCGATGCAAAACGCGACATTGTCTCACGGATGCATCCACCGAGGCAAACAAGCGTGTGGCGTATGTTGACAAAATATAACGAATGTGCTATATTTAAGCACATATCAAATAACGTTTGTCATCAATTTTAAAAAATTTTTCACAAAAATTGGGACAATACAAAAAAATTTGCTCTGCAGCCGCTGTCTGCTTGAATTTTTGTATAAAACGGTGTATTTTATTTTGTAACTGTATTTTTACCACTACTATTATTATATTATAAGGAGTAATAACATGAAAAAGAATTGCCTTTTTCTTCTGTTCGCAGCCGCGATCATGATTACAGCAGGATGCTCTTCCCTCGGCGTAAATAAACCGGAAAAGACCCCTGCTTCCCCTGCCCCGGTAAAAAAGGAAACCGTAAAAAAGGTAACCGCGAAAACTACTGTCGCCGTTGCTTCCAAAACAGAAAAGAAACAGCAGGCGGCGAAGGTCGTGGAGTTTTCGGTTGCCAAAGCTATCGGAGATAACATGGTGCTTCAGCGCGAAATGAAGGTTCCGGTGTGGGGACAAGCCGCTCCGGGAACAGTCGTTACCGTTAAGTTCGCAGACCAGACAGTCAAGGCAACAGCCGGAAAATGCGGAAAATGGACCGCCTACCTCGCTCCGATGAAAGCGAGCAAAACCAACCGCACCATGACGATAACCGATGGAAAGAAGAGCATTGCCATCAAAAACGTTCTGGTCGGAGAGGTATGGCTCTGCAGCGGTCAATCCAATATGGAAATGCCGATGTGGACGAGCCGCACGAACTGGAGAGCCGCCGACGGCGACAAATTCTGTAAAGGCGCAAACTATCCGCAGATACGTATCGCCATAACCCGCCCCTATGGAGTTTCCGCCACTCCCGATGACTCATTCAACGTCAAATGGCAGGCGATGACATCGCAAAACACTCCGGCGTTTTCGGCCACGGCGTTCTTCTTCGGAACTAAAATACACCGCGAACTCAATGTTCCCGTCGGTCTCATCACTTCCCATTGGGGCGGAACCAGGATCGAACCGTGGACTCCTCCCTGCGGGTTTGACAGCGTTCCTGAGCTAAAAGATATCGCAGATCAGGTCAATGCAAAGATCCCCGGCTCCGACGTCTATAATCAGCGCGCTCAGGATGTCAAAAAGTCATATACCGCGTGGCTTGCCCGTTTTGAGCAGGCGAAAGAAAACGGCGAACTGCTGCCTCCGCCTCCGACATTCCCCGAGGAGCTCAATGCAAGTGAAATATCGCGCTCGACTCCGACAGCCATATACAACAAGATGATCGTCCCCTACCTTCCTTTCGCCATACGCGGCGCGATCTGGTATCAGGGATGCTCCAACCTCAGAGACGGAATGCTCTACGCAAAAAAGATGCAGGCACTCCTCAACGGATGGAGAAAAGTATTCAATAATCCCGATATGCGCTTCTACTTCGTTCAGCTTGCTCCCTTCACCTACGGCTGGAGCAAAGACGGTCTCGCCCGTCTCTGGGAAGCACAGCAGGCTTTTGAAGACGCCAATGACCAGAAAGTCGGAATGATCATCATCAATGATGTCGGAGACTTCAGAGATATCCATCCGCGCGACAAAAAGACCGTGGGATACCGTCTCGCCGACCTCGCACTCAGCCGTGACTACGGCAAAAAAGAGATCAAAGCTCTCTATCCGCGTCTGGTCAAGCATGAAATTGTCAATGGAAAATTTGTTCTCACTTTCAAAAACGTCACTAAGTGGAAGACTGCCAAAGGACTCGCTGACGTTGATACATTCCAAGTTGCGGATGCTGACGGCGACTACAAAAAAGCCAATGTCACCACCCGCGGAAACCAGTTGATCGTCTGGTCGGATGAGGTGAAAAATCCGGTCAACCTCCGCTATATGTGGCTGCAAGTCTGCGCCGGAAAACTCTTCAACGAAAACGGACTTCCGCTCGGAAGCTTCCGCATCGAAAAGCCTTTCAGCGAAAATGCTGTTGTCAAAGCCTTGGAAAATAAAGGTGCACGTCTGGTTGAAAAATATGATGTCCTCTCCCGTAAACGTGTCCGCAAATCTGACAAAAAGCCGTTCACCGCTATCACCTATCTGGTCGTTGCAACCGACAAAAAGGATAATACCAAGTGGATGGCTGTTTCAATGGATGCCTACACTAAAGATATAAGTCTGGTCGGAGTTCCGCTTAAAGACACAAAAATCAAATTCCAGAAAATGGTAAGTAACATATCCATTCTCGGAAATGTCCCTCAGTTTGCAGGAAAGCAAATCCAGACCGGAAACATCGAATTCTGGCCCCATAATTACGGCGCAAACAATAAGGCAAAAATTCCTAATGCCAACCGCCACTCCTATGACTTTGGCGATGAAATCAGCTCAAGCTTGGGTTACGGCTCAATGCAGATACACGATTTCAAATCAAAAACCACCATCTTTGCCTACAATAACTTCAACAGCAAGACTCCTGATTTCGGTTTCGGAAACGCTGCGACCGGCAAACACCCGGACTGGACATTCTCAAAATCCGGAAGCAACTATAAAAAAATCACTATTTACACCTTCGTCAAAGATTTCAGCATTGATCCGGAGGAACGCAAAGTCGTCGAAGCGATCACTTCCGCCGGAAACCGTCTTGTCGAAGTCTATGATGCAAAGAATGCCAAACGGATACTCGATATGCGCAAAGAAGACAAAAAACCATTCTCACGCATAACCTGTCTTGCCGCCTCAAGGGACAACAAAGGAAAGTTCCGGTGGCTCGCTGTATCAATGGATGCCTATACAAAAGACTCCAACCTGGTCGGAGTTCCGCTCAAAGACACCAGGATCAAGTTCCAGAAATTCGTCAATAATATAAAAATCACCGGCAATGTTGCTCCGTTGGCAGGAAAGAGCATTGCCAAAGGAAACATTGAATTCTGGCCCTTCAACTACTCTTCCGGCAATGAGGCAAAGATTCCGGGCGCCAGCGATCACAGAAATGACTGGGGAGATCAGATCGCTCCACGCGGCAGATACGGTTCAATGCAGATCCACGACTTTGGCGGAAAAACCACCATTTTTGCCCTCAACAACTTCCATTCTCTCAATCCTGATTTCGGATATGGAAACAACTCCATGAGCAAAAACAATCCGGATTGGACCTTTGCTCAAAGCGGAAAGAATTACAGAACCATACGTATTTACACTTTCCTCAGCAATCGCTGATGAGAAAACATTTCCGGGCGGCAGAGCATTTTCTGCCGCTTTTTTTATAGTATAATGCGGAAAACTGCTGGAATATCCATGCTGACACGGTATATTACAGTAAAACAACTATCACAGTATTTTATTTTCTTTACAGGAGTCTATCATGCCATACCTTCCACCCGGTCTTCCTGAGCCGAATTATGATGAGAAAAAAGTTCCGGTATTCACTTTGCCGTGCCCGCTTGAGAAAGCAGACGGTACAAAAATAACCACAACCGCAGAGTGGGAACAGTTCGGACGCAAGGCAACGCTTGAATTGCTGCAGACACACATGTACGGAACTATCCCTCCAGCTCCGGAGGAAACCAAAAACGAGGTAGTTTCCGAAAAGAAGGTCTTCGGAGGTCTCGGTAAAAGACGGCACGTCAGACTTACATTTTCCGGAAAATTTGCCTCCGATATCACTTTTGATATCCTCGTATATATTCCGAACCGCCCCAATGCGCCTTGCGTAACGGGTCTGAACTTCGGAGGCAACCACAGCATTGAAGAAGATAGCGATATTCCGCTTCAGGACTACCCGATATCCGACACAGCAAAAGAGCGCGGTTCCCAGCACCGCAGATGGATCCCGGAATACATACTCAGCCGCGGATACGGTCTCGTGACAGGTTGTTACGAACAACTTTTCTGCGACAAAACCGACGGAACCGCGGACAGCATTTACCGTCTGTTTTTCCCTGCCGGGGAGCTTGCCAAAGCCGTTCCGGGAGAACACACCGCCATCAGCGCGTGGAGCTGGGGTTTGATCAGGATAATGGACTACATCGAAAGCTGCGGAGATTTTGACTCCTCAAAAGTAATGGTCACCGGTCACTCCCGATTGGGAAAAACCTCTTTGTGGGCTGGTGCAAACGATCAGCGTTTCAGCATTATCGTATCAAATAACTCCGGTTGCGGCGGAGCGGCTCTTACCAAAAGAGAATTCGGCGAAACGCTGGAGATCATGAATGGAATTTTTCCGCATTGGCTTACTCCGCAGGCAAAACTTGACGGTAAAATGCCACAAAGCATAAAATACGATCAGAACTTTCTGCTCTCTCTCGCCGCTCCGCGTCCGTTGGCAGCGGCAAGCGCAAGCGAAGATATCTGGGCTGACCCCAAAGGCGAGTTCCTCGGTCTCGTCGGAACAAACAGCGTTTACAGGCTCTACGGATATCCAGATATCGCCGCAGAACCTGTTCCGCAGGAAAATGAGTCTCTCGATAACGGAATACGCCATTATCATTGCCGCGCAGGAAAGCACGATATACTCCAATACGACTGGGAAAAATATCTCGATTTTGCTGAACGTTGTTGGGAGTGAACTTGAAAACCTCTGTTCAATACTGTATATTATAGCGTTGTAAAATCATATATAACAATGATCTTCAGGGCAAGGTGAGCTTCGGTTTGAAGCAAATCCTGACCGGCGGTGACCTTTGAACAAGGAAGTCCGCGAGCCGTGAACGGCTGACTCCGGTGCGAATCCGGGACCGACAGTAAGGCGGCGGAAACGTCCGGAGTCTGGTATAAAGAGGATCTTACGGCACACTTTGTGTCAGCTTGTACTTCACGCTGTCTTGCAAAAGCCGCTCCCCTGCCCTGCCGATCACAAATACGGAAAAACAAAATCATGAATTTACTTTTCATCGGGGATGTTGTCGGAAAAGGCGGAAGAGCGGCAGTAAACGCGCTTGTTCCGGAACTCCGCAAAAAATACAACGCCCAATTTGTCATCGTCAACGGAGAAAATGCAGCCGCAGGCAACGGATTGTCTGAAAGTTGCGTTATCGAACTGCTCAAATCCGCAGACGTCATCACTTCCGGAGACCACACCTGGGATCAGAAGGGATTTGAAAACGAGATCAAACGTTTTGACCGGGTGATACGCCCCGCAAATTTCCGTTCGACCCAACCGGGACGCGGATACGGAGTTTTTCCCAATCCTGCCTCCGGAAGCGTCGCAGTCATCGCTCTGTGCGGAAAGGTTTTTATGAAAGATTCTGCCAGCTGCCCGTTTGAAACAGTTGAAAAAATTCTTTCTGAACTCCCTTCCCAAGTCAAAACGATCATCGTTGACTTTCACGCAGAAGCCACCAGCGAAAAGATCGCCATGGCAGAATTCCTCGATGGAAAAGTCACCGCAGTTTTCGGAACCCATACCCACGTGCAAACCTCAGATGCCCGCATACTTGCCAACGGAACCGCCGCCGTCACCGATGTCGGCATGGTCGGAGCTGACCACAGCGTCCTCGGCAGAAGCGTTGATGCGGTGGTAAAAAAGTTTGTTTCCGGTATGCCGGTGCGGCTTCCGGTAGAAGAGAACGGCAAAATCAGACTTGATGGAGCGGTGCTCTCTTACGACCCTGTTTCCGGAAGAGCCACTGACTGCAAAACTTTTTCTGAATATTTCAACATTTGATACTTTATTTATGGTAATATTATGAGCGACAATTTCAAATTCAACTCCACAGAAGAACTCATCGAAGATATCCGTCAGGGAAAAATGGTCGTTATCGTCGATGATGAAAACCGCGAAAACGAAGGAGATCTGGTCATCGCGGCGGAAAAGGCAACTCCGGAAGCCATCGCCTTTATGGCAACTCACGGCTGCGGACTTATCTGCGTTCCGCTGACCGCTGAACGTGCCAGGGAACTCAATTTGCAGACTCCGGCTTCGATGTCCGATCCCTATGGAACGGCATTCACCCAGAGCGTCGATGCAAAAAAAGATACTACGACAGGAATCAGCGCGTATGACAGAGCAAAAACTATTGCCGAACTGATAAATCCTGCGGCAAAAGAGAGCGATTTTACCACTCCGGGACACTCTTTTCCGCTGATCGCGCGTCCGGGAGGCGTCTTGAGAAGAGCAGGTCACACCGAAACTGCCGTCGATCTCGCCAGAGCCGCAGGTCTCACTCCAGCCGGAGTCATTTGCGAAATCATGAATCCCGACGGAAAAATGGCAAGGGTTCCCGACCTGATGGTGTTCGCACAGAAACATCAGCTCAAAATCGGAACCGTCGCCGACCTCATATCTTACCGCAGAGCCACCGAAAAACTTATCATCCGCGGAGATGATGCCGATATGCCCACCATCTTCGGCAAATTCAAAGTCACCGCTTTCAGAACTAAAGTCGATGACCTCGAGCATCTCGCGCTGGTATATGGAGACGTGAAGGACAAAGAGAACGTCCTCGTCCGCGTCCACAGCGAGTGTATGACTGGAGATGTATTCGGCTCCTGCCGCTGTGACTGCGGTGAACAGCTCCACGGAGCTCTCCATCAGATAGTCGAAAACGGTTCAGGAGTCCTGGTATATCTGCGTCAGGAAGGACGTGGTATCGGTATATTCAATAAAATCAGCGCATACAAACTTCAGGATAGCGGCTGCGATACCATCGAAGCCAACGAAAAACTCGGTTTCGCCGCCGATTTGAGAGAGTACGGTATCGGAGTCCAGATACTGCTTGATCTCGGAGTAAAATCGATCAGACTCCTCACCAACAATCCGAAAAAGATCGTCGGTCTCTCGGGTTACGGTCTTGAAGTCACCGAGCGCGTGCCTATCGTTATCGCTCCCGGAAAATACAACGAGTTTTACCTCAGAACCAAAAAAGAGAAGATGGGACACCTCATCTGATATGAAAAAAGTTTTTCCAGACTATATCAAACAGGCTGCAGTCATTTCTCCGGCGGGATATCCTGATGAAGCAGAACTTTCTGCCGGAGCAGCTCTGCTCGAACGCAATGGCATAAAAGTCAACATAATGCCTCATGCGATCGGGTGCAGAAGCAAAGAGTTTCCCTATCTTGCCGCCTCTGACCAGGAGCGCGCCGATGACTTTATGAGGGCATACTGTGACCGGGGAAACGATATCATCATCGCCTCCCGTGGAGGTTACGGGTGCGGACGAATGCTCGATTTGATCGACTGGAATATGCTCAAACAGTATCCGGATAAGATCGTTGCCGGGTACAGCGATCTCACCTCGCTCTTCCTTGCCATGACTTCCAGGAAGTGCGGAACTCCGCTCGCCTCGGTGATGACTGCAAAGTTGCCGGAGTGCGGCAAGTTTGAGTTTCAGCACCTTGCCGATGCGCTTTGCGGAAGAAAACGCTCATTCCAGCTTGAAGTTATAAAAAGTGGTTCAGCCTCCGGAAATATCCTTGCCGGAAACCTTACAGTGTTCGCAAGCTGTATCGGTACAGAATATTTTCCGGATGTCAAGGGAAAAGTTCTTTTTCTTGAAGAAGTGGGAGAGGATCTATACCGCATCGACAGACTGCTCAATCAACTGCATCTGTCCGGAGTACTCGCAAAATGCTCCGCCGTTGTTTTCGGTCATCTCTCGGGATGCCGCAGAGAGGATGTCCTGCCAATCCTGCAGCACTACTCCAAGTACGTCAACGGTCCGGTGCTGAATGGGTTTGCCTACGGACACGAACTTCCTTTTGCTGCGTTGAAATATGGCGATACAGCAGCAATTTGCGGAGAAAATGCTGTTATCTGTTGAAAAAATTGCATTCTGTTTGCATTTATGCATTTTCAGGTGTATATTACATACAGTAAAAATTATTTAGAAGTGAAAACTAATTATTTTTTGGGGATTATCTAATGGATAAAATTTTCTTGACCGGAATCACCGGTTTGGTCGGCAGTGCATTTGTCGTCGCTCTGTGCCGTGAACGCAAAGACTGCGAATTTGTATGTCTTGCCCGTAAATTCGGAAACACCAGCGCGCTTGAGCGTACTCAGAAAATCATCCGCGATGAGTGTGCTTTCGACGGATGCCCTGAGGTCGCAGACGATGTTCTCAGCCGCATCTCTGTCATCGACGGTGATGTCGTCACCATGGATCCCGAGGCCGTTGCCAAAGATCCCGCAATGCAGGGAGTCACCAAGATATTCCATTGCGCCGCAGACGTCAATCTGGGCAAAGATCCCACCGGCAAGACCTTCAAGATCAACTATGAAGGCACCAAAAACATGGTCGCCCTCGCAAAACTGATCGATGCAAAAGAGTTCCACTATGTCGGAACTGCCTACATTGCAGGAAAACTCGTCGGTACTGCCATTGAAAACAATCCTATCGACAACGGTTTCAACAACCCTTACGAAGAGAGCAAGTTCAAGGCGGAGTGGCTGGTCAGAGAGTCCGGAATTCCGTTCTCAGTTTACCGTCCTGCCATCGTTACCGGACGCCGCTCCGACGGACGCATCCGCAAACCGCTCGCCTTCTACCGTATTCTTGAATTCCTCGGCAAACTCAAAAGCCATCAGTGCTCCAAGCACGGAATCAACCCTGAGAACTGGCTCAACATGCAGCTCAACTTCAGCGCAACTCCGAGCGAGCACGTTTACTTTGTGCCGATCGACTATGTGCAGGAGGCTATCACCGCTCTCTTCCAGGTTCCGGTCAACAACCAGGCTTATCACATCACCGGTGACAGCCCCGTGACCACCCACCAGATCGAAGAGGCTATCTGCCGCGTTCTGCGCCTTGACGGAATTTCAGTCGGCAAAGATCTCGATGACGGCAAAGACAGCAAGATGATGGCACGTTTTGTCGGCGATCTCTTCCCTTACTTCTCAAGCGATATCGTTTTCGATCAGAGCAATGTCCGCCGCGATCTCGGTGACGGCATCCTCGATTGGGAATACGGCATCAAAGGTCTTGAGACCCTGATCCGCAGCTTCTATGTTGACTACTTCCCCAATGTGGAGTGGGTGCAGAAGCTTGCTACTACCGAGCCGGATAGAGCTCCGATGCATTGATAGCTGCTTTTAACAGCACGCGATAACCAAAAGGGCTGTTGCAAAACCTTATTGTTTCAGCATCGTATGGTGAGGGAGTTTAAGAGGCTGCTTGCCTCTTAAAAATCTCCCGGCAGGGGAGAGTCCCCTGCACCTCTGGACACATGATTTTGAATAAAATCATGTGTCCGACGCTTTTTTGGGGATGGAAAATTGAGACTTCTGCTCTTTTTTCTGCGAATTTCTGCTCCCGGCTTCATCCGCCTCTTCCCTGCGTTCGGCTCCGGGCAGCATAGTAGCCGCCCCTGAGCAGCCTTTTCTGGCTGCTCAGGCACATTCTTGCGTGCGATGCGGCCCGTACGACGGGCTGCGGGATACTCAGCCAGCCTCGTTGGGCTGGCTTCCTCCCCTTGTCAC
>SUVY01000012.1 GCA_015061775.1 Lentisphaerota bacterium
AGCAAGACAAAAGCACACCTTTTTTTGAATCATCTTTCGCTGATTATTAAATTTTTTACAATTTTTTTGCAAACAACACTTGAAATTTAGTCTCTCATAGGAGAAAAGCGAAAAAACTTTTTTATTTGCTTTTACCTACCTTTGTCTGGAACAGAGCCTTTTATTTATCAAACACGTCAGTATATCATCGCAATACTGCGATGTCCGATTTGAAAGGGATTTGACCATCTGCTTGATATCTTTATGAACAAATGCACTATGGACGCTTTCGATGTTGATGTGGGAAGGACTCATCAGCAGCATATCGCCCATTCCGGCAAGTTTTTCCGCGCCCCCGGTACCGAGCACTACACGGCTGTCAAGTACGGAATTCACCCTGAAACAGAAAAATGATGTAAACTGAGCCTGGATTACACCAGTAATGACATCGGGCGATGTAACTCGGGTAGAAACTATCAGCTGAATACCGGCAGTCCGTCCTTTTTGCCCAATGCGAACAATGAATTTCTCTATCTCCTTTGCATCCCCTGTCGTCATTACATCAGCAAGCTCATCGATGATAACAACCAGATATGGCAGACGGTCAGGTATCGGTGCTCCACAAAAGCCGCAATTTTTTTGTCCTGCAATCTTGCGGCTGTTATATTCTGCTATATTCTTTACTCCAGCTGCGGCAAGCTGCAGGTAACGCCTTTCCATCTCATTTTCCCCCCAGTCCAAAACTGTGATAACTTTGGAGGTGTCGCTGATCACAGGAGTAAGCAAGTGTGGAATAGTTTTATAATCCTCAAACGCCGCAACGTCTGATGATGCCATAATAAGTTTCAATCTGTCCGGTGACAATTTCAGAAGGAGACTTGCGATAACAGAGTTGATACCCTCACGCACTTCAGCTTTATCATTTCCTGCAATAAGAATGTTGTGCGTACGGGCAAGATCAAGTATGACAGGATTGCCGGAAGCATCTTCACCTACGGCAACAGGCATACTCATATCGGCATTTTCCCAGGCTTCGCTTCCCCAAATGCGGTGTATGTCAACAAATGAATTGTTCCTGCTCGCCATTGACTCAGGAATAGTTTGAGACGCTGAGTTTTTTGAAACGTTGTTAATATTTTCCATAATGTATTTCCTGATTATAAATCCTTGCTTTCTGTATCAGATGGAGAAAAATTCACAGAACGATTGAAAGAAAGTTTTTTCTGCCGTTTTGTTTTTTGCGTTTTTACAATTTATTTTGCAATTTTCCGGAATATTAACTCCATTAAAAATTTCCGTATTTTCTCCGTGAAATTCAATCTCGCTTAACTTATCGCAACCATCAAACGCATATTTGCAGATTTGCTCTACCCCGCCCGGCAAAATAACTTTTATCAAATTTTTGCAATCCTTAAAAGCCGACGACTCTACTGTTTTAACTTTTGACGGAATTCTTATGAACTGCAAATTCTCACATCCACTAAATGTATAAGCGTTTATATTCTCCAGATTTTCCGGCAACGTTACTGCCGTTAAGTTTTTACAATTTGCAAACGCCGACATTTTTATGATTTTAACGCTATCCGGCAACACTACTGTTGTCAGATTTTTACAGTTTTCAAATGCTCCTGAAGCAATATTTTCAACTCCGTCAGGAACAATATAACCGCCTTTGAACGAGCGCGGAATATGAATGAGAGTATGTGAATCCACATAGAAGAGCGCACTGTGTTCATCCACTGCAAAATATTTGTTGTCTTTCGATATTTTTACAGATTTGGCATTTGGAAATGCTCGAGTTCCTATTCCGTGTACATTTTTGGAAATATAAATGCTTTCCAGCGGGCAATTTTCAAAAGCCTCCCAACTGATATATTTTACACTCTCCGGAATTGTAACTTTTTTCAACTTTTCACAAAATTTAAAGGTGCTGTCGTCAATTATTTCAACTCCTTCAGGAATATCAATGCCGGTCAGAGAATTGCAATATGCAAATGCGTCGCGTTCTATTTTACGAACACTCTCCGGGATGAATACAGTTTCTGCATAAGGGCACATAACTTTTTTTATTTTAGTTACTCCGCGCGGTATTACTACCCTGGCAAGATCAATGGGACAACTTACAAGCGTTCTGTTATCATCGCTGAAAATCATGCCCTGCTTTTTCGCCCTTTGCAGCTCGTACTCCGCGGAAGCGAATGCCTCCGGAAAAAGCTGCCTGATATATTTTGTCTTGTCGGGAATAGTTTCAATATGCTTCTTTGCTTCATTAAGTTTTTTGGTGTACATTTTTACAGAAAGCGAGTCTGCCGGATAAGTTAACTTTATCCAATCCTGAACTTTCTGAAAGTCTGCCTTGACGTTTTCTGCGCTTGCAAGAAACCCGGAAAAAATTACCGCTGCAATCATTGTACTTTTGAGCAAAGTCCTGCTATAAAAATTCTTGTTCATAACAATATTCCTTCTTACTATCATAATTAACGCAATGAGTTTATCTGTGTCATGATTTCGTACGGATTGGAGACTCCGGCAATGCTGATTTCAGCCCCGGCTGTAGCCGCGGTGCCGACGGAGATATTTCCGACTCCGATGATGCGCTGCCAGATTCCCTGAATGAAATTCATCGCACGTATATCTCTTATCCAAATCTCATTCTGCATTCTTGAAATAAATCCTCGCCGGACGATGATACGGTGCGTCGTCAACTCATAGCGGGTACAGGTTATTTCAATTACGACCCACAGCAATATGACTATACCGAAAATCATCGGAGTCGTAATGACTCCAAGCAAAATATGCCACAGGTAGTTCATCACGCCCGGACGGTAGATTTTTACCTTCTGCTCATGGGATATATCATCACACTTGTTTTCAGAAGGATCCGCTTTCAGCGCAGATCCGCACTTCGGACACACCGCCGCCCGCTTGGATATCAGAGCATCGCAATCCGGACAGGGACAGAGGCTGCTGTTGGTGATTCTAACGTCATTTTGATTTGCAGGGAAATCCATTTTTGCATTCCTTGGTTTCAGGCTCCGCAGAAGATGTTGCTGCGGAGCCGTTTTTTGTTCAGTTTCCGTTGGTATTGCGATTGATTTTACCGGTCAGCAGCATCATCACTCCGAGGATGATCGCAAGAGTAACGGTTCCGAAAAACAAGGCCCAATCCTCCATCCGCAGAAGTATGAAGTTGAAGAAATAACTTGCCGCAAACACGCTGCCCATCACAATCGCCGGAAGCAGTCTGCCGATGAAGAGACGGGCGTACATTGCAGTCATTCCGACGACCACAGCTGCACTTGATATATATCCGGCAGTGAATCCGAATTTTTCAGAAAACGCCAGCATCATCAAATAGAACAACACCGGAGCTCCTGAAGCGACAATGTACTGAAGCGGATGAACGTAAACTTTTGTTACCAGTTCAGAAGTGACAAGCGTGAAGAAAAAGATGATAAGGAAAAATGTCGCATAGCTGATACATCTTTCGACCTGCTGATAACTTCCGGCGGGAATACAGAATTCAACGCCTACGCTGTCTCCGTTGCCTGCGGCTTTGCCAATCCATTGCGCTGAAAAATTTTTGTCGGTGACCGTCCGGGTATCAGGAAGCGTATAGCCGATAAATCCGGGACTATCCCAATCGCCTTTTATATTGACCTCGTGGGTTGCAGCATTCAATCCGCAACGCAGTTCTCCGCTGCCGCGGAGTGTCAGGGTGATATCGCACCTGGATTTTCCGGAAGGCAGTTGAAACGAGAAATAATTGAACTTCTTTTTAATATCGACGGCTTTTCCGTCTATTTTAACCTCACAACCTTCTACGGCTTTTATATCGTAAACAATTACTCTGTTTTCGACGGCATCCCCGGGAACCAGATATGTTGCTTTGATATTTACTTTTGCAGTATAAACCGGAACCTGATAAATTCCGCGATAGAGGACTTTGGGAGAGGCTTCGACAAAAAACTCCTCTTTTTCAGCCGTGTAAAACATTGACACCAGCTGCTTTTTTCCCCACGCGGCAGATATTTCTTCATAGACGATATTCTGCCGCTTCATCCGCTCCGATGAGAGCTCATTGACAATAAATATCGGTATCTGGAACAGCATGATTGCGATGATCATGAGCAGTATTTTAATGCTCCATGATTTTGCTGCAGCAGGACACTTGAATTGTTTTTCGCTTGTTTGAGTTGTTACATCCATTTCTTTTTTTCCTTTCCTGTTTTGGAGATGATCAACCGGAATAACTCCGACACAAAAGCTATCCAATATATAATCTGCATATAAAGAATATTATTCTTACACCAAAAACAAAAATATCACTCACTATCGGACATTTTTTGTCCAAGCGGATGAAAAAACGGAAAAAAAGAGGAGTATATCTGAAGGAAGGATACAGAAAAGCAAAGAGCTTCGCCGACGCGCACCTCCGGGGGGAATTAAGGTGTTCAAGCGTCCTGCGAAGCTCTTCTACTTATCAATATAAAGCGTTATAAAGAAAATCCAAGTCCCAAAACAAAAAAATCGCAACTTTTTAACAAAAAGATTTGTTCCCGATATGGGGAGATGATGCGGGAAAAGCGGAAAAACTTCTTTTCTCGTGAAAAGAAGTTTCGCCCTTCCCCCGCTTCATCAGCTGCTTATAATGAACAACATCAAAACGGGTCGGGGGCGTTGGCGGCGAAGACCCGAAGGAAGTTTTTTCCGAGGATCTTTTCGATGGTCTCATCTGAAAAGCCGCGGGTCACCATTCCTACTGTGTAGAGCGGCCAGTTGATCCAGGCAAGAGAACCTGTGACGGTTTCCATCGGGTTTTTCGCTTTATGCTGATTCCTGTACCAGACTCCCCACCATTGGTTTCCGGTGAATTCTCTCTCGGAGGCTGGATAATACGGAAGATCTGACGTATCCCAGCTGTGGCGGTACTGCAAATCGGTTCCGATCTGCACGTGGTCGTCTCCGATGAGTTTGACGATGTATTCAAGGTGGTTGAGCAGCATAGGAAGATCGTCTGTGCCTCCGAGCATACCTGCCCAGGCATAGACTCCGACGAGTCCTCCGTTTTCTGCGATAGCCTTCAGCACACGGTCGCTTTTGCAGCGGATGAAATCATTCAGCGCCCTCGCTCCGGAGTGGGATGCCATGATGGGTTTGGATGAGGCTTTTGCCGCTTCGTAACTGCTCTGCTCTCCGGTGTGCGGAACATCGACGATTATACCGGTCTTGTTGAGTTTTTTAATGAGTTCCAGACCGAGCTCGCTCAATCCTCCGTTTGCGGGTTCGGCGCAGCCGTCGGCAATAAAATTGCGGCGGTTATAGGAGAGATGCATCATGCTTACTCCGAGGTGCTTCCAGTCGTCGATCCAGGAGAGCTCCTGCTCAGGAGACTGAAGTTCTCCGACGATCGGAGGTCCGTTGATGCTCCAGACTACGGCGATACGTCCGGAGTCGTTGATCTCTTTGATCTCCTGGGGACTTCCTGCCTGAGCTATGGTGTCTCTGAAATGGCGCAGCAGTTGAAAATTGCAACCCATACGCCTGATATCCTCTTCGCGGGATTTGCCTTCCGCAACCGTTTGAACGACGCAGTTCAAGCCGGAGGCGCGCAAGGCGGCACGGAAAATCCTGCTGTTCTCTTCATCGCTGCAAATCGCATCGCATCTCGCGTATTCTGTTCGTTTCGCAAGTTCACGGTGTCCCACGTGACGGCCGAACCAGTAGTTGTATTTCTCTTTGATTTTGTCGTTCCAGCTGTCCTCTGGAAGGAAGCAGAATCCGTCCATGGCGAACAGGTGTTTATGCAGCTCAAGACCATGTTCAAGCTGTGCCTTGGTCGGCTGGATCGCCTGAAGTGCGCTGTTCCAGGCAAGCTCATGATTCTTTGAAATGAAATCCATTTTGCAGTTCCTCAGAATGTCATATAGTAGTTCCAGAATTTTCTGAATTCAAGATCATTGGTTATGGTAGTTGCTCCGTAGTGCTGAGGATTTGCCAAACCTTCGACGTGTCCATCAGCATAGAGGACATTGGGTCTGCCGTTGTGACGGATTTTCTGCTCATTGACAATGTCATCTCCGTAAAGATAGATGCGGCGGCTTGAATCCCAGTTGATACGGTAGGGCTTGGGGCTGGTGTTGCTCGAAGCAACGGCAAAATCCATGAATACAGCGATTGCGCTGGGATTTTTCTGCTTGGCGACTTGCACAAAGCCGACTCCGCGCTTGGTGTCCGGACCGTCTGCATTGATACCGTAACTGTATTGGATCTCCATGCCTTCAAGTCCGCCATCTCTCGGATCAGTATGGGCAGGGCAGACCAGAGTTTTCTGCAATGTCTGCCATGAGATTTTCAAACCGTTGTAGTAGGGATTGACGTCGTGGCGCACCCAACGCTGCGCTGTGCCTTTCTTGGTCGGCATCTGGGAGGAGAACATCACTCCGTTATAAGTGTCTGTATAAAGACCGTTCCATGTTCCCATGGTTTTCAGATTGCTGGTGCATCCGTTGGTTTTGCCGCGCTCGCGTGCGCTTGACAACGCGGGCATCAGGATCGCCGCCAGAATGGCAATGATGGCGATAACGACCAGGAGCTCGATGAGGGTGAAACAGGATTTTTTGTTTTTCATCTTTACTTTTCCTTTTTTTATGTTAAGGGTTAAATCTCTTCTTTTATACCTGCGTCTTTGGCGAAATCGTCATCGGCACTCTGGAGAGCCCCGACGTATTTGAAGCTCTCAGGCATTCCTTTGACCGGAACTGACGGAGTGAACTCGGCGGGAACAAATGAGTTTTGTTTCCAGTCCGGAAGCACCGCTTTGGCGTTTCTGGTTGTCTGGCCTTTTACTGCGGGAAATACCGGATTATCTTTTCGTATGAGCGCAAATTTGTTGTTGACGTAAGTGTAGCTCTTCACGCCGCCTTCACCTTTTTTGCGCATGGAGCTGCTCAAGGTGCTGACGACGGCAAGGTTGTTATAGAAGTTTACGTTTCTGATGATCTGCACCGGTGCTCCGAGGTCTCCGACAAGGCGGAATTTCGGAGATATCACAGTATTATTGAAGATATGCATTCCCGGAATAGTGATATCGTTCCAGTTATAACCTGCCATATCTTTTCTGTTTACGACATTGGGGCGTTTCGCCTGCCCCGCCGGAACTCCGATTTTGAAGGCACTGAGATATCCGTCCTTGAACGCGTTTTTGGATGTGTAGTAAAAGATATTCTGATATACATAGACGGGCCCCGGCCAGGGAAGTCCTCCGAGCGGCTGGTAGGATACGCTCTGGAAGACATCCACAAATTTGTTGCGTCTGATGTGGCAGTTCACCGGATGGTTTTCCGCTGATATGGCGTTGTCGGAACAGCGGGAAAACAGACACTCCTCGATCACGGTATTTTCAGCTTTGTTCATATTGGCGATACCATCGAAGACGTTGTGGACATAACACTTTCTCATAGTCCAGTTTTTGCCGATATTGCGGATTATTCCTGTCTCATAATATACTTTTGTTCCACGGCTGGGGTGCTTGTGCACCCACCAGAAATGGCGGCGGTCGGCGGGATTTTTGATCGAGATTTTTCCGGAGGAAACCAACTCTATCAGCTCTGCGGTGTCTTCATAGAGCGGAAAATTGTGCCATTCGCATTGCTCAACGAGGATATTGTTGCTGGATTTGGCAAAACGCTCCGCGCTCTTGGAGTCTTCTCCGATGAATGTTCCGCTGACTCCTCCAGCCATGCAGCCGAGGAAGAGACAGTTTCTTACGGTGACATCGTTTCCGCAGACATAGACGGCGGTGCGGGACGGAGTCTCAAAGGTGATTCCGTCGATGATGACGTTGAGGCTTTTCCCCGGAGTGCCTTTGAGTCCGAAGTTGTAATAGACTGAGTTCGGAAGCTCTCCGTCGGTATGACCTCCTTTGGTCGGAGCCACTGCCATGATGTGTTTATTGGGGTCGGTCGAACCGTATTTTCCATCCGGACGCAGCCTCACATAGAGTTTTTTGGTTTTGCGGTCATAGAAAAATCCGTGACGCGGCCCCGGAACTCCCGGTCTTGCCTCAAATGTCATAAGCAGCTTGAGACTCTGGTACGGAAAGAGGTCCACTTCGCTGTAAAGCACACGCGGAGGATAGGGATGGACTGTCTTTGTGCAGTAAGTTTGGGTCTTTGCATCGTGAAGCTGCCACTTGACCGCTTTGGTGCGGATCGCTTTGTCGGCTCCCGTGACGATGACCCGGTTCTTTTTGACCTTGTCGGCGCGGAAAGTAACGGGAGCATCTTTGGTTCCGAAACGCTTGATGTGGACGGCTCCGAAATAGACTCCGGGCTTTATTATCACAGTGTCTCCGGGATTTACCCTGTCAGCTGCTGCCTGAATGGTATTGAACGGCTGTTTTTCGCTGCCGTTTCCGCCGGAAGGAGCGTTGACGTCAACATACAGCTCCGCTCCGCGGCAGAGACATAGCGGAAGAAGTAAGAGCAGTAGTTTCTTCATAGTTTTTCCTTTCATTTTCACATCAGTAGAGTTCAATTCTCACATAATTGAATTTTACTTTCAACTTGCCGCCGTTCTTGATATACAAATTGAGCTTTCCGCCCGGGTTGCGCTTGAGGCTGTAATCCACAACATAACGTATTCCGCCGGAACTTCCCAGACTTGTGTGGCAGCGGACCGGAATATATATCGGATTGGCAGGATTGTCGTCGCGGACTATCAGCAAAGATGAGCGGTCTGCTGCATCGTGGCATATATCCAGCTCGAAAATGAAACGGGCGTTCTCTTTTCCGCTCCAGGGGTAATCGGGGAAATACAATCTTGTTCCGATTTTCTCCTCTTTTACATGATAGAAGCCGTCTTCAGCTGCCTTGTGCACTTTGTCGGCGTCTTTGCCGATGTACCCGTAGCGGCAGATGCACTCCTTCATCGGATCCTTAGACTCAAAAATGACTTTTGCCGCCGGTTTGCTGCTTGTCTGCACGGGAGTGTAAAGCGGAGCACCGGTTTTGCCTGAGAAGTGGACAGGAGTGATCTTAGTCCGGTAACTCTTTCCGGCATCGAAGTATCCATGGCTGAACGTGCAGGAATATGACGGAGCGATCTCTTTGTTCGCGGTGAAAAAGTGTCCGGGCTGTTTGTGGCGCGAGAACGTTCTCCATTTTCCGTTTTCCTCTATCTGGAATTCGATATCATACTGGTGGACACTCTCTGCGGGGGAGGCTTGCGGAAACGTGATGACAACTCCGTTTTCCGCGGATGCCGCCGATGCTTTGGCATTTGCTGAAAACTCCGGGGCGACCGAATTTTTCAGGCGGTTTTCCGCATTGTACGGAGCATTGTTGCCGTCAAAGGGCAGAGGAATACTCCATGGAGAATCGGCTTTGTACTCTTTTTTGCTGTCGGTGAAAAAGCGTCTGAAAACGATTTTATTGCTGTAAACTTCCATGATCGCCGCGACATCGCAGCTCTTTTTGACTCTCATGCTTCCGTGCAGAAATCCCGCATTGACCGCGGTGAATTTTCCCTGCCAGATATTCCGCTCATTGGTGAGCAGCGAGTGGATGTGTCCGGATATGTGTATGGCATCGGGGTGTCTCTCGACCAGAGCTTTTGCGGCTTTGTTTCCGTTCATACTGTTGACGACTGTGTCGTGAAGCGGAACATGGTCGATGATGAAAAACGGTTTGTTTCCTCTTGCTTTTTCAGCCTTGTCCAGCAGCTCCCGGTACTTTTGCGGTTCATGGTACTGCGGATAGATGACAAAAGTATAGCCTTTGAAGTTTATGATATCATACGGATCGTGGGAGATCTCAAGATATTTCTTCACATCTTTGAACGCACTCCACGGATCATTGGCTGGATGTTTGATGATATCGTGGTAGGCGTAGGCAAAAATTTCCTGCGGTCTTGTTTTTGCGTCGGGAAAGACAGAGTTGAACGTTTTTCGGTAATTGATGTAGGCTTGCTGATCGTAAATATCGGCGATATCTCCGGCATTTACGATCAAATCGACCTTATGCGCCTTGAACAACTCAAGCGAATCTTTCAGGATACTGCAGGAACCGGGATCAGATGTGACGTGCGTATCACTCATGATTCCTGCCCGGAAAACCGGTTTGGCAAATAGTGTCAGCGCGGAAAATGACAGCAGTGTAAACAGAAACTTTTTCATAACGGAATTTTCCAGCAAAACTTCAAACTGTTTTATTCTTTACATCTTTGAGCCACTGCATACAGTTCTGGCGGTCGAGTTCCGCGTAGAGCGTCTGATAATCAGGAACTCCGAGCGCGGCGGCGATACCGGCTGCCTGACCGGTTCCGATACATTGGGCGGCGAGCCTGATGGCGGTGACTGCACGCGGATCGATATCGATGATGCGTCCCGCAGTAAGCAGGTTGCTGATTCCTCTGGCGCGGATGGCTCCGTATGGAACGGCAGGGTCTCCGATGACCTTCGCTCCCCAGGGAGACTCATATTTTTTCACATAGTGTCCTCCGATATAATCACTGCAGAAGGCGACGGGTTCTGATGTCATTTTCTGATTGAAGAGATCATCCATTTCGATCCGGCAAAGTCCGCGTACCGAGCGGGTGTAACGTACTCCGACAACGGGAGCAACTTTGGTCACGACCGCTTCGGAAAAACAGGGAATGTTGCGGCGCATGAACTCCATGATGGGATCGATCTGGGCAAAGAGTTCTCCATACATTGCGCTGAACACATCAGGATCGGCGGCATTGCCGGTCACGGCAGTAAGGTTGAGCAGCACATCACCTGTTTCCGGCAGCGGAAGTCCCATAAAAGAGTTCTGGATCCTGACCGGAAATTCGCTCACGTGCTCTTTGAATAAACTCCTCACTTCATCTCGGTCGAATCCTTTGACGTTGCGCACCTTGAACATCAGAGTTTTGGTCATGCTCACTTCATCGTCCGGAACGACTGTTTCGGCTCCTGCAAGCACGCTGAGCGCAGCTGATCCTGTGGCATCGACAAAGGTATTTGCTCCGAGCTCAAGCAGTCCGCCAGAGGTGGTCACGGTAACGCTTTCGATGCGGTCTTGCGAGCGTTTTACTCCGCAGAGAGGAGCGTTGAAAAGCATCTCAACTCCGTGATCCTGCAGAACTTCGAGCATTGCCCTCTGCAGCTGATCTTCGTGAGCCAGTATCCTGCAGGTGTTTGACCAGAAGTAGGCATTGTTTTTGCGCAGTTTATCTGAAAGTATCTGTCCGACTCCGGTACACCACTCGGCTTTGCGCCAGCCGCTGAGCACCGGAGTTATAGTGTAAACTGCAGTTCCTCCGACGCACGGCATACTGTCGAGAAGCAGAACTTTTGCTCCTGCGGCGGATGCTCCGACGGCGGCAGCAAAACCGGACAGTCCAGCTCCGGCAATGATGCAGTCAAATTTTTTCATGGGATATGCCTTTCGATTACAGTGCTATTTGATTTTCCAAAATTTTTTCGATCGCTTTTCGGCGCCGCTCGGCGTTTATCTTCTCTTCATTGAGCAGAGTGGTGAACTCTTTTATCGTAAGACGGTGACCGGCAAACTCCTTCAAACCCATAAGTATTACCGCCGTCGAGAGCGGATCGATGATTTCACGCGGATAATGGATGTGATCTATCTCATCGAAGAAAATATCATCGCTCAAACTGCCGTTGTACTTGCAGTTTACCGCAACTTCGCGGTTGGCGGGCAGATTGTCGCAGTCCCGGGCGACCTCATGCTGAAAGGGCTCCGCAAGAGTGTTTACAGCAAGCTGAAAAGCGATTTCCGGATAGCGCGATGTAAGCGGAACGAATACGGCTTCCGATACCGGCTGACAATACCGTTTACCGTTCAGTTCGGGCATAGGAACAAGCCCGCAGGATCTCTGCACATCCGGATCGAAGATATCTGTGCGGGTCACTACCGAAAATATCCGTTCGTGGCTCGGGATCTCCGACTCAGGAATAAGCTGCATTTTTTCATAACTGTGCAGTGCTTTGTCCAGAGAGCCTGAACTGTAAGCCATCGAGAGCAGAAGACGGTTGGTCTTTTTGCTGTCAGGACGCAGCTCCGGAGGAACTTTTTCGAGCAGTTTTATGATGTCATCGCAGGTAAATGAGCCTGAGGAAAACTCAGGACAGTACTTTTTCATCAGCTTTTTGTTGTAAGCAAGAACGCATGGGCAGAATGAGTACGCTACTGCATAGACCGGAGTTCCGATATGGTGGAACTCAAAAACCTGATCGAAAAATTTACCGCTCTTTTTGAGTTTGCGGATGATCTCCTGCGGCCACGGCATGAAGTGCGATGAGTAATTCATCGGTATGGTGGTCGGAAATATAACGATATCCGCTTCTTCAAAGTTGTTTACAGTTTCGATGGATACATCGGGCACTCCGTTGAGCATGATTTCCGGATACTTGCCGGCAAAATAGCAGGTTGATCGCTGCCAGAGGCGCAGCACCTTTTTTTCCGGAGGCACAACAAAAGTTCCCCGGCGGTGCACCTGACGGACGAGACCTTTGTCTTTCAGAACGTTTATCGCCCGGGACATGGTCATGCTGGCAACAGAAAACCGGGAGGCAAGCTCTTTTTCATTGGGAAGCTTGCCGGAGATCTCTCCGCACCTTATTTTCTGCTCGAGAGTATCAGCGATTTTTTCAAAACGTATTGTCATTTCAGGGAATCCAGCATTTGTTCTGTTTCCAGCATTTTATTGTAAAGGGATGTGAAGTGCTCCATAAGTTTGTCGTCTCCGGCTTGGATCGCTCCTGCAGCTGGAGCTTTGCCGGAGAAATATCCCGGCTTGAACCCCGGAAGTGCCGGAACGTTCAATCCATTGAACTCAAAGGGTTTTGATACATCTATGGCGCAATCTTTTGCCGGAGAATTTTCCTTCAATCTTATATCAGGAAGTTTTTTGTTGAAGAGGTCAACGCATATCGTATCGTTTTTATCCAGACTGACTATTTTATTGAACTTGTCAACCCCCTCCGCCGGAGCAGAGTTCTTGTGATTTGCCGCAACATACATCAAATTTCCGGCAAGGACGTGGTGGTGTTTCACTTCCCACGAAGAGTTGGATTTTGCGATGTTGTTCATGAAGTAGAACGGAAGTGCCTGTTTGCGGAAACGCGCGTAGTAGTTCTTTATCGGCCATGCTCCGGCAGAGCCTCCGCAGAAAGTGTTGTTGTAAAGGAATATTTTGCCGGGATCGAACGGGGCAGGAGGATCAGCTTTATATATTCCTTTTTTGTCAAAATTGACTTTGTCATGGCCTTTTTTGTGTGAAATTCCGTAAATATGCAGTTGTTTTGAGTTGGGGTTCAGAAAGAGATTGCGGTAGTGGTACTCGGTACGGTAAAATCTCTCATGCCGCCAATCGTGGATGCGCAGATTAAGTCCGCACTCCATAATGAGATTTTCATAGAACTCTCCGCTGGAAAAACCGCCGGTGACGATTCCGCAGCTGGACATTTTTCTGATGCTGTTTCCATAGACTTTTGCTCCCGGACCGTGTGCGCGGACGGCAACGAGTCCGTTGACAAAAACATTTCCGTAAACGCTGCAGTTGCTGCCGTTAAAGTTAACTCCGCAGTCATCGGATTTGGCGACGCCTATAATGTATTTGAAGACAAGGTAGGTCACTCTGCTGCGTTTGTCTCCGGTATGATATTTGTTGCGGATAAAGCCTAGAGTGAGGATGTTGTTGCGCACAGTCACGCTGGACGCCTCTTTTTCGACCAATACGCGGTTGGCTCCATTCATAAAAAGAGAGTTTTCAATAGTTATATTATTGCTCTTTTCAATGATGTGCACGCAGTTTTTGCTTCCGCGGATATAGAGATCACTCAAAACGACATGGGAGGCGTTTTTCAGAGTAACTCCATCGCCGTAAGAGGCAGTTATGGTGTGTACTGCGGGTTTGCTGTCATCGGCAAATCTGATGTAGAGATTGCCTTTTGACCAGCCGCAGATGACATTTCCGATGGTTTCCCAGAAAGGAATTCCGTCTATTTTGAAAAAATCGTGGTAAACTTTCAGATCGCGTCCGGCTGCCAGGAGATCGAAGCCAGCCATGCGTTTGCTGGTTTTCGGATTGTGGTTTCCTGTAATGAGAGCAGCGGTAAGTTTGTCCGGAATCTGCTTTCGGCGGGGTATAAGCATATTGAGTTTGTTGATCTGAGCGATCATTTTGCCGTCGAGCATCACGGTATCAGGACGCTTAGAGAGTTTGATTTTCCAGACATTTTCTCCGATTTCGGGAGCGGGAGTCCAAGCGGTCAATATTTTGCTTTCAGCTTCGAGAATGGACTGCAGCTTTCCGTCTGCGGAGCGGGTTCCAATGATCTTCAACGGTTTTTCAGCAGTCGCCCGGGTGGTGATCGTGGTGTTGCTGCGGTAGATTCCCGGAAGTATCCTGACGGTATCTCCCGCCCGGGCTTGATCGACAGCTTTCTGAAGGGTTTGAAGCGGAGCATTTTCTGTGCCCGGATTTTTGTCATTTCCTGATGTCGAAACAAATATTTCCGCAGCAAATACCGCTGCTGGTGCCAGAAAAGCGGATATGAATAAACTTAATTTACCCCCAAATGCGGTCGTTTTCATCGTAACTTTGCCTCCTTCCGGAAATGAAAAAATCCCCCCGATGCGGAGATTTTTGAACAGTTTCTGTAACATAGTCCACAGAATAATATACATGGCAAAATTTCAAATGCAAGCAATTTTTTTGATTTTTTGCTAATGTCTCATATCCGGAAACAAAAGAGGGGAGCGGAAGAATTTTTTACAGATCAAAATCTGCAAGATCGGTGTAAAGATACTCTTCTCCGCAGTAATTCCGGAATATTTTTTTATTACCTTGGCTGTTCAACAGATAGTCAGGGGTGATCGGAACTTTTCCGCCGCCTCCGGGAAGGTCAATAACGAAATGGGGGTTTGCCATTCCGGAACACCACCCCCGCAGAGATTCCATGATTTTTATTCCCTGCGACAAAGGAGTGCGGAAGTGTTTTGTGCCGTAAATCATGTCACATTGAAAAATATAGTAAGGTTTGACGCGGTTTTCCAGTAATTTCCACATCAGCTGCTTCATGGTTTCCGGAGAGTCATTCACTCCTTTGAGCAGAACGGTTTGACTGCCGAGGACTATTCCGGCATCAGCCAACCGCTTCAAACTTCTGCATACGGGCTCATCCAGTTCGTCGGGATGATTGAAGTGGATATTTATATATAGAGGATGGAATTTTTTCAAAATCCTGACCAGTTTAGCCGTGATCCGTTCCGGGAGCACGCAGGGAGTACGGGTGCCGATACGGATGATTTTGATATGCGGCGCTGAGCGGACGCTCCGCAGGATATATTCGATTTTATCATCATCAAGCAAAAAGGGATCTCCGCCTGAAATCAGAACATCGCGCAGCTCGGAGTGTTCTCTGATGTAGGCTGTCGCGCGGTCGATATCCTTGTCCGTAATGACAAAAGACTGGCGGAATTTTCTTTTTCTGGTACAGAAACGGCAGTACATGGCACACTCTCCGGAAACCAGAAAAAGGCACCGGTCAGGGTATTTCTGTACGATAGCTTCACATTTTTTGAAACGTATTTCGCCAAGCGGATCATCCATCAACTCTTTTCTGCTGGTCAATTCCTCCGGATCGGGAATACATTGCCGGAAAAGCGGGTCTCCGGGAAATTTTATTTTTTTCAAAAAAGTATCCGGAATCCGGCAAGGAAACATATCATTGACCTGTTTCAACGCTTCCGGATCTAAATTGAATCGTTCCGCCAATTTAACGGGGTCCCGTTCTGCATTGCACAAAATTTTTTTCCACTTTTCCATAATGATCATTTACTCCAGCCGGACATTTGAGCAGAGAATATAGCACAGAATAGAGAAAAATCAATCATCGCCGCAAAAAATTCCATAGGAAATACCCCAAAATGCAACATTATATAATTAACTTTCTCCAAAATACAAAAGCTGGAGCTGATAATCGCTCTCCAGCGTTGAGTGAAGACACACAAAAATTCTGACCGGACGTTTTATGGATGTTTTTCATTTTATAATATCCTCATAATATTTGGCATCATGTGCTTTGGCAAGTTCAAACATCCGTTCAACACGCTTACGGCGATCCAGTAATTCTTCATGGCTTATGTCCCAGCAGTCTTCTTCATATGCAAGATCTATTTCCACGCCTTGTCTGGTATCATTTACTGTATCCAGCCAAGTGTATTCATCGTCTATATGATTTACATCAGCTCCATATTTCAGCAGCAGCTTTGCAATACGCACTTCAAGCATTGCACACACTTCCATAAGAGGCGTTGATTGATGTATATCAGATGGAGCAATCCCGCCATCCGGGTCGGTTCCGCTGGATAACAATACCGACAATATATCCTGCGCTTTACGGCGTTTCTCCCTGTTTTTTTCTCGTTCTTCTTTGGATTGATAAGTCATAAAATAATCTGTTGCGTGCCAGATGAGATGTATTCCTGTACGGTCAACCACATTAGGGTTGGCTCCTTCCGCAAGAGCTGCCTGAACTTTTTCAAAATTAATTTCGCAACAGCCATCAATCAATTTTTGATCAATTTCCCTGACGGGGATAACAAATCGTTTCTTTTTCTTTGCCATCTTCAGTTTCCAATGTAATATTAATAGTTTTCAGAGGTTTATCGCACATAGCGCAACGGATAGTTATATTGTTCAACTCTTCGAAATTTTCTACTTTGTTCAGCCAAGTACCACACTCACATCTATGATCTTGATTCCAACATTCGCCTTCTTTAGTGCCTAAAAACCAGTCTGCTTTAATTTTTAATTTTTCGCAATCCGGGCAATAATATGCTGATTCCTCAAGCCAATATTCACCGGGAAACCATTCTTCCTCATCGTATTTTTCAGCAAGTTTGTCAAGCAATTTATTCCAGATATCACGATTTGGAAAATCCTCCCATGAGTCCGGCAAATCTGAAAGAAGATAACGCACCAGCTCCGGTCCCCAACATTCTTCACTCAATTCAATTTTATTGGTAAAATTGCAATTTGGACAAGGTTCGCATTTAATTGTTTGAATTCTGCTCATAATATCTCCAGCTGCTACTGAATTTTTCTTTATTGTAATCATAATATAGCATAAGATAGTGGACTTTTTATGTCCACTCTGTTCGCAAATATAAAAAAATTCAATATTTTTTGATTGCACCAAAAGTGACGATGTCCATATTTATATTTCAAATTGGCATGACGATCAAAAATTGTCAGATTACTTCAGTAATATACACTGTCGTTATTGAAATCGAAAATGTATTCTTCAAATTGCTGCAGATATATTAGATGTATATGAATTTTTCTATTATTCAACAGGGGGCTTGCGGACACTTTGACGCTCGATCAGCTGGAACGGTACCAGTCCTCCCTGCGGCTGTATCTGGTTGTGGCAGGCTGATACTATCTGGCTCGCCGCCATTTTGGATATCTGCTCGAAATTTTGACGTACAGCCGTTATCGGTGGAGAGAAACAGGCATTTGCGTAATTATCCTCCAAACCCATAAGCGATATATCCTCCGGAATTCTTTTTCCTGCCGCTTTGAGCAGGTGTCCGAGATTCACTGCAAATGTTTCACTGGCACAAAAACAGCTGTCTGCACCCGAGTCCAGAATGACCGGTATGTTTTTTTCGATCTCTGCAGCATGGATCTCCAAGTGCAAAGCATCATAATCCTGACCGTTTTCATGGCAGAATTGCCGGAATACCGCCAGCCGCTCCGCCGCATCGGTAACATGGCTTATATCGGATGTTGAGATATAAAAGATTTTCCTGCATCCCCGGTCATGCAGGTAGGTCAATGCAAGTCTGATTCCCTGCAAGTTGTCCGACTTGATGTTGGGTATATTTTCCATAGGATTTGCCAGGGCATTGAGTGTTATGGTCGGTATGGAAAATTTCTGCGGAAGGATTTTTCCAAATCCATCTTTCCATACCAGTGAGATGATTCCGTCAAACATGTGGTCTCCGAGGATGGCGATATCCGCTTCGGATACTATCATCAAACGAAATCCACGCTGATGAAGTTCTGCTTCAAGGCACGGCAGAAGGCAGTCCAGATATCCCCTGAATGACAGATAGGGAACTATTATCGCGATACTGCCTTTTTCGTGTACCGGAAGTGTATATCCCTGAGTCTGGGCAACGCGGAGCACTTCGCGTCTGGTACTCACGCTGACGTTGGGGTGTCCGGATAACGCACGATGCACCGTTGACGGAGCAAGATTGAGCTCCGCTGCCAGCTTTTTGATAGATATTTTTTTGCTCATTATATCAATATTTTTTTGCAGAAGATAAAACAAATGCCGGCTTGAGCGGTCGGAAACAACTGCAAAGTGACTCATGTTTCACCGGTTTTTCCGGATTTGAAAAATCGATTGTCCAGACATCACGGTAAATTCCGTCGCGAATAAAACTTGAGATTTTCAGAACATCAGCATCTTCCCATACAGCAAACGCCGCCACGGGATGCGGACGCGCATCTGTCAGTTGAATGACGGAAAATTCAAAATGTCCAAATCCCGCTCTCAACTGCTCAATTCCGTTGACGGTGTAAAAAGTAAGGGCGCACGAATTCTCGTTGCCGATAACTTCGCATTTCTGTATTCCTGCTCTGTTTTCTTCAAATTTAAAGCATACATTTACCGTCTTTTTTGCAACGGAGTTTTCCGGAGGCTGTATTTTGAACTCATTTGTATATTCCTGCAATTTGCGGTATGCCTGCGGGTTTTCCGGCAAGGGAGATGAATTCAAATACGGTAAGAGTTCCTGCCAGAATACATCCAGTAATTTCTGCATATCTGAAAGACACGATGTCACGGATATGCACAAATCATACTCTTCCAGAACCAGAGCCAGCTGTCCGGCTGCGCCGTCTCCGCGATATCCGTGCCGGGAGACCCAGAACTGATATCCATAGCCCTGCTGCCAGTCAGGAAGTGTATTCATGGAGTTATCTGCGTGTTTCGTGGTCGCCGCCGCAAGGTAGTCCTCAGGAATGATCTGTTTTCCGTTCCATTTTCCGCGCTGCAGCAGAAGATAAGAGAATTTAGCCAGATCATCTGTGGTGAGAGATAAGCCCCAGCCGCCAAGATTGATGCCTTGCGGACAGCACTCCCATATTCCCGAAACTATCTGCAGCGGCTTGAACAGCCTCGGAATCAAATACTCCCGTACATTCTCTTTTGTGACTTTTCTGATCACCGCCGCCAGCATATATGTCGCGCCTGAATTGTAAGTGAAAGTTATTCCGGGTTCTGTATCCAGCGGCGAAGAGAGAAATGCTTTGATATAATCCTGCTGACCGAACATATATTTTGTGGAACACACCAGATGTCCTGAGCGCATGGTGAGCAAATCTTCGAGCGACACCTCAAGCATCCTTTTATCGGTCACGCACTCAGCGTATTCCGGAAAAAAAGTTATCAGTTTGTCGGTGATTTTCAACAATCCTTCCGCCTGAGCGAGACCTACGGCGCACGAGGTGAAACTTTTGCTCAATGAAAAAAGCTGATGCGGAGTTTCCCGTTTATAAGGATATTGCCAACTCTCCAAAACAGAATGTCCGCTGCGCAAGATGATGATGCTGTTGATATACTCCAGTTCTTTGAGTTTTTTCATCACCTTCAGAAGAGTCTCTGAGCTTATACCCTTTGATTCCGGAGACGCTTTGGGAAAACCGTGCATATATATCAACCTCTCTTTTTGAAATCATAAAACCTATCAAATACTCTGATACCGGCAACATATACCGTTTAATTTACCTCGCAAACTGGAATTTTTCAAATTTCATTCCAAAAATTCCATAAAGAAAAAGTCAAAAAAGCTTGCAGTGTTGCCGTTTATTCAGTAAATTATTTGATGGAAGATATCTTGGAAAGGAGTTTTTTATGCAATATTTGCCGGGCGCAAATGATTTTCTTATGGGATGCAACTACTGGTCAAGCGAAGCCGGGATCAGTATGTGGAACAAGTGGTCTCTGGAAGCTGTTGAAAAAGATTTTGCCGCACTCAAAGAATCGGGAATGAATTGCGTGCGTCTGTTTCCGCTCTGGTCAGATTTTCAGCCGGTGATGTCGGCTTGCGGATGCAATGGAAAACATGTGGAATTCATTATGACTGACGGTTCTCCGCTGCCGGAAAACGGTCTCGCCCACTGGGGTTTGAGCGAAGTTATGATGGAGCGTTTCCGCAAGACCGCCGATCTTGCCCTGAAATACGATCTCAAACTGATCGTCGCCCTGCTGACCGGATGGATGAGCGGAGCATTGTTCACCCCCCCGGCATTGAACGGCAAAAATCTCTTCAGCGACCCCGATGCGCTTTATCTGGAAACTCTTTTCCTTCGCGGTTTCGTTTCTGAAATGAAAGATCATCCTGCGATCATCGCCTGGGAACCGGGCAATGAATGTAACTGCCTGTCAACCTGTCAGGATCCGGTCGTGAGCTGGAACTGGATGAATCTTATCGTTTCCACAATAAAACTTGCCGACCCGTCGAGACCGGTGTATTCCGGAATGCACGGCTCCACCATAGATCAGAAAAGCTGCTGGAACCAGAAAATACTCGGAGAACTCACTGATTCATTGACCACTCACCCCTATCCGACTTTCACAAAGTTCTGCGGAAAGAGTGCCCTCAATACTATTCCTGCAGTCTATCACGCGACTGCTGAAACACTCTATTATCAGGGTTCCGGAAAACCCGCTTTCGTTGAAGAAATCGGTTCGCTCGGTCCCGAATTCATCGCCGATGAGCGCACCGAAGAGTATTTGCGGAAGGTTCTTTACTCGGCATACGCTCACGGCTTGGGAGGCGTTTTGTGGTGGTGCGGTTTTGCGTTTGAAAAATGCTCAGAGCAGCTTCCTTACCGCTGGATAGCCCTTGAACGCAATCTCGGAGCTTTGGACGCTGACCGCAAGCCGCTCGGAGCTGCCCGCGCCATGAAACGTTTCAGCGATGAGATAAAGCAGCTGCCTTTTGATAAATTGCCTGCCCGCAAAGTTGATTGTCAAATCATTTCCACAGTTTACGACAAGGACTCGGCGTGGAAAGCGGCATACGGCAGTTTCATTTTGAGCACTCAGGCGGGATTTGAAGCTGATTACTGCAATATTGCCTCACGCGATGCTCTTGGGGAGTCAAAATTCTATCTGGTTCCCAGTATCAGCGGCTTCCATGTGATGCCGCTTGCCAAATATCGTATGCTGCTCGACGCCGCGAAAAACGGAGCGGCAGTCTGCTTCACTTCCGGAAACGGAATGCTCCAGCCGTTCTGTTCGGAGTTCGGCTGCCGCATAGATTACACAGCTCAGATTCCGTCAAAAACGGTTTTTACGATCGACGGTTATGATGATGAGTTTACCGTTGAGTCTCCGGTCACCAGACATTTGCTTGAAAACGGCTGTGAAGTCCACGGAAGAGACGTTGAAGGACATCCGGTGCTCATTTCACGCGCTTACGGAAAGGGCAAACTGATATATCTTGATCTGCCAGTCGAATACGCAGCGATCACTTCGGAGTGCCGACTCTACAAAATTTACCGCAAAATTGCTGAACTCGCCGGAGTCAACTGTCCGGAAAAGGCTCCTGAAATCGGCATAACACGCCACATCCTGCCCGACGGTGGAGAGATAAAAATATCCATCAATTACGCGGATTACGATGCAGGCGGATTGAAAGCCGATGAAGTAAAAATAGAAAAAATCTTTTGAACAATAAAAAAATAGAGAAATCACCCTAAAAAAGGAGATCAGACAAATGAAAAACACTTTACAAAAAAAAGACAAATCTGCCAACCGCCGCCTTGCCTTTACTTTGATAGAACTCCTCGTTGTCATTGCCATCATTGCAATTCTCGCCGCCATACTGATGCCTGCACTCCAGCAGTCACGGGCAAGGGCTAAAACGATACAATGTTTGTCCAATCACAAGCAGCAGGGAATATTCATGCACTCATACTCCCAGGACAACTCCGGAGCGTTCACCATCTGGGCAGGCGCTGACGGTTTCTGCGGAACAAGTGAAAGAATGTGGCCGGTCATCCTCTACCAGACAAAGTACGCTCCGGCTGCCCCCTGGTTCATCTGCCCCGGACAGGAAGCCCACAACCTGAAAAAAAATGTAAAACTGTTGTCCGCCGGCGCAGGCAAAAACGGATATGGATACCGTGTATCATTTATGCTGGCGGACAACTCAACCAGCACAATTTATCCCAACTTCAGAAGTCCCGACGGCTGGGCTATCTACAAAAGAATATACAAACCGGGAAGCACTTCCACAGTAAACCAGCTTTTACTGCTGCTCAAAAATATCCGCCGCTCTCCATCTCAGATCTATCTTTTTGCCGATACTGTCAATACTGACTCGGCCAGCCAATATTACAAAAAACAATATAAAGAATTTCAGGAGTATTACTCAAACAACAACCGTATCCACTTCCGTCACAACGGATATGTCAATCTAACCTTCGCCGACGGTCACGCGGCAAGTCACGATCTTTACGATATGAAACAGCGACATTGCAACGATTACGGCAGCAAAAGCGCAAAATTCTACTACGCCGATGAGATGGCAAATCCGCTCTCGCTGTAAACCGCTTCAGGAAAAACAAACCTTATGAAAAAACATTTTATAAAAAGAATCCTCTCGGTGTCTCTCGCTCTGACGGCGACAGTATCATCAGCAGGAAATCTTCTGCGCAACTCAAGTTTTGAATTGGGTCAGGAGCGTTACGGAAGCGTGCGCTGTAAAGAGATAACCAGTATCGATATCCAATATCCGGGTCCGGAAGCTGAAATCGACTCCACGACTGCCGCTCAGGGAAAAAACTCTCTGAAACTTGAGCTCAAAAAAGCCGAAGAGACGGTCGGCTGGCGTTTCACCACCCATGAGTTTGACTTGAAGCCGGGAAAAACCTATACCTTTTCCTTTGCCGCCAAAAGTTCCACTCCCGGAAGCAAAATAAATTTTATCTGCGGCTCCAACCAGTTTTTCTGGCAATGGCACTCCGGAAAGATTTTCAAGCTGACCGACCAATGGCAGCGGTACAGCATGACGGTAAAAATCCCTCCGCTCAAAAAAGGACAAACCAAAAACAACGAAAAATTCTGGATGGTGCTCAAAACCGTCACCGACTGCACAGTCTGGCTTGATGCGCTCAATCTCGAAGAGGGCAAATCCGCAGAGTGGAAACCCGCAGCTCCTTGCGAAAGCGTGGTAAGTGTTCCGGATATACTCGTTGATAAAGATAGCGTTACCGCAAAGGTAAGTGCTGTTTCCTACGATGCAGACTGTTCTTTTACTGCAAATTTGAAACTTGATTTTATTTCTCCTGCAAAAAAAATCTCGGAACGCAAGGTTGATTTCAAACTGAAAAAAGGCGAAGCACAGTCTGTGAATGTCGTTCTCAGCAAAATTCCGTATGGAGCATACAAAATCAGCACTATTCCGGGAGTTACCGAACACACCTTTGTCCGCGTCCACGACAACAAGGCGGTCTTCGGTTCCGGTTTCCAGCTCGGTTTGATATCGGCAGCCCTCGAAAGCACCCAAGAGTACAACGCTCCTGACGGAGTGCACCTTTTCTGGAATTCCGTCTTCGGAAAACCAGGAGAGCTCGGTAAAAAACTGCGCCTTGCCGGTATCACATGGAACAATCCATGGGGAGGTATCTCCAGCAGCAGGATAAGCGTTTTGCAGCCTGAAAAAGGCAAATTCGACTGGCTCCGTACCGATTTGCAGATAGCCAATGCAAAAAAGGTAAACCTCAGACCTGCGTTTGCCATAGCCACCCAAAGTCTTCTCGTCAACCGCGCTGGAAAAGATCAGGGCAAAATGGTTGCACAATGGTTGAGAAATACCGACCGTTTCGGCAAGCCGGAAGGTCAGCAGCTCGGCAGATGGAACAAATTCAAAATCGTTCTTCCTCCGGCGCAGATCATCGCAGATCACATAAAGGCGATGGTGCAGAAATATCCCAATGAATTTGAATACTTTATGATATTTGCAGAATACAACGGCTATATGACCGATGAGATGATCATCGAGTATGCCAAAGCTATCGAGCCAGTCATAAGGAAATATTCTCCGCAAACCAAGTTCATCGCCTACAACCCCACCGGAGACTTCAACGGCAGAGTGGCAAACTCCTATGCCAATCTGATAAAAGCAGGAGCTGGAAAATACACTCACGCGTATGCGTTCCACCCCTACGATACTCCGATGGATAACAGTCCTGCTCCGGCACATCACGCCATACGTGAAATCAAGAAAACGTTCCGTGAGGCAGGTGTTGACAAAGAACTCTGGAACACTGAGGTTTACTACCTCCATCCGATAAGAAAAGACAACTACAATTATGAGGCGGCTGCCATCACAAGACGTCTTGCTATCGATATGGGTGAAGGAGTCCGGGCATCTTCTCCGCTGCCGTACCGTGCTGCGCTTTTCAATAACAATATAACTCCGTGCTGTACTTACAACAGTGCGGCGAGAGAGCCCAATGAGAAGTTTGCGGCGTACAATGCCGCCGGATATTTCCTGAACGGAGCCGTACCGGTTTCCACGCTGGAAAACAACTCCATTCTGGGCTACACCTTCAAAAAACACGGCAAGTATTACTCCGTCCTCTGGAGCAAAAGCGGCAAAACATTCGTCACGCTCAAAGGAAATCCCAAAATTTATGATTTCTACGGCAATCCGCTGAAAGTGAAGCTCAAATGCCATCTGGTCAACCGTGAGCCGCTCTTCATGGACTGGGGAAAAATCAATCCGGCAAAAATCCTTTCTCAGGGAGTCTTTGCAGGACAGAATGATTTTATTCCCTCCGACCTCAAACGCGTTCCCGGAGGAATCGGTCTGCGTCTGCGCAATGAGTCCGGAAGGAAGCTCGGCGGCTCTCTGCGTCTTGTCTCCCCGTACATCGCTGGAGCCGCCGTTGCTGAATTTGCTCCGTTTGACAACGAAACAACCGTCATTGTTCCGGCAGAGATCAAACCGGATGCTCCGGAAATATTTGAGGTAAAAATCAACCTGAGCGGACATGAAAGGCTATTTTCAACAAAGAGAACTTTCAACAATGTCCCGGTGTTGAAACCCGGTCAGGAATACAAGCTGGGCAACAACTCCTTTACCGTCCGCAGCAAAGATGGAGTGCTGACCGTGGATATACAAATTCCGGAGTGTTCCAGAAAGTCCGGAGAACACATCTGGGAAGGCGATTGTGTGGAAATCTACATAGATTCTGACCCGCTTGCCGGAAATACCGACAACATGAGTTTGTACCACTCCGGAGTATCACAGTCCATCATCAGTCTCGCCCGTGACGGAAAAAATGTGCAAGTCGCAGAAATATACGGTAAACGCGGTCTCAAAGCCGACGTCATCACCGGAGTCAAAGTCCGTGCAACAGCTCCGGTGCAAGCCCAATACATCCACTTCAATATCGGAATCCGCAACAACAATAAATACAACGTCCTGCGTGGAAAACAGAACTTCAAAAACCGTTCTCAATTCGTTATGATCGACCTTGAGAAAAAGTGAGTAAAAGATGAAAATTTCAGTTATAATTCTCTCCTTGCTGTGTTCCGCCGCAGCGTTTGCCGGTAAAAGTATCGCGTTTACCACCGTTCCGGACAAATCGCTTCTGACGCCGCAAAAAGCGTTGACCGGATTGCAGATACGTCCTGAAAATACCGATAAGTGCAAGTTTTACCGTATATCCATGCAGATAAAGGCAACACATCCGGGAGAGATAAGCTCCCGCATCGCCGTCGGCAAAAAGTCTTCGTGGGAAAATATCTGCGTTCCGGACACAGAGTGGAACACCGTTTACCGCTATGTTTCTCCGGGGGAAGCATGGACTTACAAAGCCAGCGTAAAAAACAAAGCCTTCTCTTTCTGCGTCAGAGATATAAAGGTCGAAGAGCTGGACGACAACGACTTGACAGCCAATTTGCTTCCTCATCTCGACAACTGCGGATGGCACAGCGTGTGGAGCAAACTGAAGGCAAAAACAGAACTGGTAAAAAGCGATGACTCCCCTTTCGGAAGAAACATTTTTTCCGCCGAGATCAACGCCAATACCGGATATCCGGCGACCCTTGCGATCCCGGCAGTTCCCGGATGTACTTTGGTGCTCGAGATATGGGTCAAGGGTGAGCCTGATGATGTCTGGAACGCTACCGTCTCACGCCGCGGAACCAAGAAGCTTCCCCTGAAAGCAGAGTGGCGCAGATATGAAATCAAATACAAAATCTCTCCGAAAACCGCTCCCGGCACGGAGTCTCTTGTCTTCTGGAAACAGAAAAACAAGAAAAAATTGACTTGCACCATCGCGCAAATAAAAGCATATTATGAAAAGGATCTGTTCCCGACAAAGGTAGGTAAAAGTAAATAAAAAAGTTTTTTCGCTTTTCTTGAAAGGGTGAGATCCGCCGTCGCCAAGGCTATGGCGGGACAAGGGGACAAGAATAACGAAGCCGACGTTCGGCTTCTTTTCTCGCGAAAAGAAGTTTTCCCGCTTTCCCCGCATCATCTCCCCATATCGGGAACAAAGCTTATGAAAAATAAGATCTATAATTCAGGAATAACCGTAAAATGAAATCTGTGCATTATGATGTCGCTGTTTGCGGTGCAGGAGTCGCCGGAGCCGCAGCCGCCATTTCTGCCGCAAGGCAGGGAGCAAAGACCGTACTCATCGAAAAACAATGTCTGCTGGGAGGATTGGCGACATCCGGATTGATCTATATTTACCTTCCGCTGTGCGACGGCTACGGAAATCAGGTGATTTACGGAGTTTCCGAAGAGATGCTCAAGCGGTGTGTGGAATACGGTCCGTTTGATGTGCCGGAGCAATGGGGCGGTCCTCAGGGCGGCTATCCCGGTTGTGCTGAGGCTGAAAAAGGCCGTTATGCCTGTTGTTTCTCGCCTGCCGGATTTTCCCTTACTCTGGATAAAATGCTCGAAGAGTCCGGAGTGGACTTATGGCTTGACACCACCGTGATCGACGTGAGCAAAAACAATAACGCAGTCACAGCTCTTACGGTATTCAACTCCTCCGGAAAAATCGAAATCACCAGCGGCTGTTTCGTCGATGCCACGGGCGGAGCTTATGCTGTACAGATGGCTGGAGGAAAAATCCACCGTAGCCCCAATCTGGTGACTCCGTGGGTGATCGAGATGGCTGATGACCCCTCATTTTTCCATTTTACCGAATCTTTGCATGTCAAGGGCAGATGGGATGGTTTGATGGGAAACAACAGCACTATTCCCGTATGTCCTGACTGCAGCAGCGGAAAGGCAGTAACCGATTTTGTCCGTCAGGGATGGCAATTCATACGCAACCGCTATGATAAAAACAAAACCTCTGAAGAAAAAAAGAAAAATTACCCTGTGCATCTCGCCGCCATGCCTCAGCTGCGTAAAATCGGAAGCATTGACGCATTGAAGATTTTGAAAGACGAAGACCGCGGACAATGTTTTGAAGACTCCATAGGCAAGACAGGAGATTGGAGAAACCCTGCTCCCATCTGGGACACTCCTTACCGCGCACTGGTTCCGCGTGATGTTGACAACATCCTCGCCGCCGGACGCTGTATCGGAACTCTGGATGACGCATGGGAGGTTTACCGTGTCATTCCCACCGCCGCGATGACCGGAGAGGCCGCCGGAGTTGCCGCCGCAATGTGTGCAGATCAACATATCACTCCGTCAAAACTCGATGTAAAAAGATTGCAGCAGACTTTGGCTGCTGTCAGAAAAAATGCCTGAACGTAAAAACAGGACAGAAAATCATCCATTATAAATAGAAAAAACTGTTATTATGAAAAAGCATCTCTTCATTTTTACATTGCTTACATCAGCTGCGGTTGTACTGCTTGGAGGCTGTATCTGTAAAGATAACTCATCGGAAAAATCTGCGGTCATCACCGGCAAAAAACTCAAAACCGGATTCTATGTCGATGATGGAAGCCGCGGAAATGGAGCTTTCACATGGGCGCAGCTTCTGTTTTACTCCCCGCAGCTTGAAGTTACTCTTCTTGACGGCAAAGATATCCGCGACGGCAAACTCGACAACCTTGACTTGCTGGTCGTTCCTGGAGGCTCAGGCGACTTGCAGCTGGCTTCTTTGCAGGATAGCGGAAGAAAAAAAGTCCGGGATTTCGTGCGCAACGGCGGAGCTTATGTCGGTGTTTGTGCCGGATTTCACAGCGCGCTTGCGAACGAAGGATATCTCCAGATAATGCCCTACAAACACCGCAGGGATATCGCAGGTACTGCGGCGGTGCTTCCGGTCGTCATCTCAAAAGAGGGAGCGTCTATGCTCGGAATAAAACCCGGAAGACATTATGTCAGATACAATCTTGGTCCGATCTCGATTCCCGCCCAATGGAGCAGCGGGAAAGCCAAAACGCTGGGCATTTATCAAAGCAGTATCGGCTATCCGGGCAAACCAGATGTCAACTTTTACGGAGCTCCGGCATTGATTTACGGAACCTTCGGCAAAGGTAAAGTTATCGCCGCAAGTTTCCATCCTGAGTCAAATGTAACATCTCATCCGCTGGCGTTGGGGTGCATTTATGCAGTCACCGGAATCAAACCGGCTCCGGTTTTTCCCAAGCGCAATTACCGTCCGGTAAGAGTTGCCTTCTGGACTCCGAACACGGTAGGAAAAGCTCCGATGTTGAGGATGCTTGAACTTGACCGTCATCCGGATATCGATCTTATGCTGGCAGGAAAAGCTGATCTTAACGCCGGAATACTCGATCACGTAGATGTATTGGTAATTCCGGACGCCTTCGACAACAAAAATATCGACTTTGCCAAAAGCAACGCTTCCGCGCTGACCGCTTTTATGGATAAAGGAGGGAAATTGCTGGTTTCAGGAGTCGAAGCCAAAGCATTTCCCAAACACAAAAATCTGGTAGAAATTCCCGCCGGAAAGAGTTTCGTAAATGAAGCTCTTAAAAAACCCGGTTACTCTCCACTCTCAACGGTCGCGGACTGCAATTAAAGAAGAGCTCTGCTCCCGGTAAGGGTCGGTAAAAGTAAAGGCTTTGTTCCTGATATGGGTAGATGATGTGGGGGAAGGGCGAAACTTCTTTTCACGAGAAAAGAAGTTTCGCCCTTCCCCCACGCCCCCAACCCACTTCAAGAAAAGCGGAAAAACTTTTTTATTTACTTTTACCTACCTTTGTCGGGAACAGAACCAAAGTAAATAAAAAGATGATTTTATTCAGGATGTTGCGGAGCAAGCTGCTCCTGTCAATCCTCCGGATGAACTCAACTTCATGTCTGTTTCGATCAGCAGAGGAATGGTTTCGTTTTTCTGTATGACAAATCCAACATTTCTGCCCGACAAATCTGCGGAAACACCGTTGAGGATCCTGCCGCTTTCCAAAGGCAGTTCAATGATGACTTTCTGCTCTTTTTCCGCCAGGGAAGTGAATACTGCCAGCATGATCCCTTCTCCGCGAAGAAGCGAAAATACTATCTCATTTCCCTGTTTGATCCGGATTTCCGGCAACACTCCGTTTGCGGCGGCAAATCCGGGCAGAAATGCGGAGAGATCCGACTCCGGATTGGCAGAAAGATACGTTCCCCACAACTCGGCAATTCCTTTTCCGTAACGGTTGCGGACAGCCGCGGGATATCCATTGCACCAGGCAAGAATTTCAGCCGCCGCATCCGCTTTGAGCCGTTGGATTTCCCGATACGGTTTTACGGAGGAACCGTCTTGGCAAATCAACCGGTCATTTTCGCGCGGCGCAACTTCGTCGATTTCACGGCAGCCGAAAACCCTGTCCAGACCATTGCCCGGAACCGTATTGCGGAGATAGTAATGTTTGTCAAACAATCCGCATCTGCCGTCCGCCCAGACTGCACCGCCGCTGCGGACAAAGTTTTCGATCGCTTCGGCTGTTTCCGGGGCAATCAATCGAACATGCGGCAGAATCAGCACGCGGTTTTTCCGGAGCAGCATCCGCTGAGCAATACACAGAAAACCGAGGTAAGCAGCCATAACACAGTTGTTTTATACATTTGATGTTTTCCTTTTCATGTAACTTTATTTATGATGAAAAATTGAAAAAACTTTACGAGATAATTTCTTCATTTAACTGTTAAAATAACAATACAATATAGGTATTACAAGCAGAGAACTCTCATTTTTTTCATTTTCTAATAAAATGGTTTAACACTGTTCATGATAGGACAGAGTCTTATCTGCAAAGCAATACCTTGAACTGCTCAAATTAATATAACTCAAGTTTCAGGAATTAAAAGCATGCGCGATAAAAAAACCGCAGAATACAAAAGCTTTGCAAGAGTGCTTGCAATAATCGGAATGCAGTATATATTATCGACAATATGCCCCGAAAAGCGGTTTCAGGGCAAAAAAAACGCACCAACGTGCGTTTGACCTTGCGATCAACGATTTGAATAAATTTTTATTTGAACTCGCAGTGCAGTTTTATAGGGGTCTCAAACTGAAACGGGCAACATCACTTCTCAAAGTAAATGCCGTTTGACCATGCAGGTATGTACGCTTTGCCGCGGTAGAATAATGCTCTTCCCGTAACAGTAAAACTCAAATCATAATGCCGTTCGGGCAGCTCTTTGAAACATTTTCCGTCAAAGTTGAAGAAACTGATCTCACCGTTCCGCCTGTCGCTGACAACTGCGGTATTGCCGTCGGAAGTCGGTATTCCGCTTACAAGCGGATACATCGGAATCGGCTTCGGATTTTCAGGCTCAGCAGGATCAAGGCACAGCACTCCTTTTCGGGTGATAAGATAGAATTTGCCGCCGATTTCAGTAATGCCGTTGTTTTGATGACTGCAGCGGCGGAACTCCTCTGAAAGCGCTGACGTCTCTGTGAAATTTTCCGCATCGTACCAGCGCGGAAACACGCTGTGCCAGTTGACAGGAAAAAGTCCGTTCACGCTTCTTTCTGGCAGCATATCGTGGTAAAGCATTCCGCCGCCGCGGAAACTCGGCGTGATCGGCCGCGGATTTTCAGGGTCGCGGAGATCCCACATTTTGAAATAGACTCCCCTGCCTGCAACGCAAAGTGTCGTACCGAAAAGACGCAGCTGCAGAAACGGCATATTTTCCACAACATCGGCGGAACTCAAAAGCACTCCCGTCTCGCGGTCATAGATTTTCAATTCACTCTCAGCAGCGACAATCAGCAGTTTTTCTGAAACAGCGCAATCCATGGCAAGTCCTGAAAACTGCCGCTGCAGAATCGGAGTACCATCTTCAGAAAGTCTGAACTCTTTCACTCCGGCAGGACCGCAGGCGGCATACAAAGTTGACTCCAGACGGGCAAGGCTCCAGACAAAGCCCTCCAGCGGCAGATTGCTCAATCCATTAACTTCTGGAGGAATTGACTCCATGACAACAGCTTGCGGCACTTCGCTTTTTTCAGGTGTGATTATTTGCGCCCTGTTGTTTTTAAAGCAGTAAAGCCCTGTTTTATCTCCCGAAACATAAACAACTTTATTGCCGACCGCAATCTGAGAAACAGCATCGTCAGGAATTTGCAGGTTTTCAAGAATCACAGGATTGCTTTTATCGCTGATATCCGCAACATACACACCGTTGGCACAGTCGGCGGCAAAAGCGGTGTTTCCGGAAACATGCACCGACCACCAGTCGGGATACCGTTTGTTGTCGTTTCTGAATTTGACTTTGCCTGTGAGAATCGGTTTTTCGGGATCAGAAATATCAAAGATTTCCAATCCGCGCCCTTCGCCTTTACCGTATGAATCAGCTCCGGGAGCATCTATGCCTGTTGAAGAATAAAGATATTTGCCACAAACCGTAACTCCGTCGCCGTAGCCGCCGAGCGAACTCTTGGAAATAATGCGCGGATTGCTCAAATCGCTGACATCGCCGATCAGCACCTCGCATGCCGCCCAGTCGCCGATTGCGATTTTGTCCCTGCCGAAAAACGCGGCAGATTGCGCTTCGCTTGTACGGAGCAAACTCAAAGAACGTACCGCAAGCGGATCGCTGATATCAAAAAACTCAACTCCGTAAATCCGCAGAGTTACCGCCAGCACATTGCCTGACACCGCCAATCCGGTGGCAAGTTCAGCAGGATAAAAGCGGTTGATCTCCCGCGGAGCCGTCGGATTTTCCAGCGAAAACACCTGAACGCCCAGCGCGCGGCAACTCAAATATAAACACTCTCCGGCCTTTACCATCTGACGGCTGCCCGCGGCATTTGTCTGACTGAGCAATTTGGGTTCATCAGGCGTTGAAACATCAAAGGTGCAAAGTTTACCCTGTACCACCGCATAAAGACAGTTTCCGGATAAAAGCATAGCTCCCGCCTCACCGCAAGCAAACTTTTTCAAACCTTCTCTCGAACGCCAATTAAAAATTTTGTCCAAAAATCTGCGAACAGAATATATCACAGAAAAATGATTGCTTTTCATAGCCTAAAAATATTCCCCGCCATTGGCGCCGACTGTCACCACATATTTACCATATGGATACGGTATTTAATTCTTCAAATACTCCGGTCTAATATATCGCTGCACCGCCGTTTTGTCAAATTCAACACAATAATCCTTGCCAACTGAATTTTTGCGCAAAAAAAGACCATTGCGTTTGCAATGGTCTTGAACTTTAAAATGGTGGGGGGAGATGGATTGCCCTCGCTTCGCTCACGCACATCGCTCCGCGCTGTCGAACCAGATGTTTCGACTCCACGCTGCTTCGCATCGTTCACGGTTTGCACCGTGATCTCCTCCACCATTGCAAAAAAAAAAGCACCCCGCTGAGGTGCATTGTTTTTGAGATGGTGGTGGGAGATGGATTCGAACCATCGAAAGACGTGCTAGCAGATTTACAGTCTGCCCCCTTTGGCCGCTCGGGAATCCCACCATAAAAAAATGGAGCGGGTAAGGGGGGTCGAACCCCTCTAACCAGCTTGGAAGGCTGGTGCACAGCCGATATGCCATACCCGCTTATTTAATATATTTTGGTACCGACGGTGGGAGTCGAACCCACAATCCTTGCGGAACACGGACCTGAACCGTGCGCGTCTGCCAATTCCGCCACGTCGGCGTCAATCAACCCGCGTAAACCGTACTCCGGTCTGCGCATTTAATAATATAGCGCAACTTTTTCACTTTTCAAGTGACTTTTACGCCTTTTTTTGCCATTTTCAGCCAGACGCAACTGAATCTAACAAAAAAATGGCGAGAGAGACGGGACTCGAACCCGCAACATCCACCGTGACAGGGTGGCACTCTAACCAATTGAGCTACTCCCCCGCATCAATCCTCATCGGACTTGCGATGTATAAAATATATCCTCTTTCGATACACTTTTCAAGTCGTTTTCCGGATTTTTTTGCATTTTTTTCGTTTTTTTGCTGTTTTATGCCTCTTTTCCGGCTTTCGCAGCTGATGCAAGACGGTGCTTATAGTAGAGCGTCAGCACCAAATCGGTTCCGACCATAAGCAAATTCAGCGCATATATGAAGATCACCCAGTCGTAATGCACGGTCAATTTGTGAATAATTCCTGCAACATAGCCTCCAAATATAAGAAAAAGAAAAACCAGACTCTTGCCCGCAGGATTTTTTGTCCTGACAGTTTTTATGATCTGCATCGGCCAACTGAATCCAAATGCAAACATCATCAATGCTTCCCAAATGCCCATGATTTTCTCCTTTTTGTTGTCTTGTATGGTGCAATTCATATACTATACATAAAAAAAGCTGTTATTACAAATCAACTCTGAATAATTTCCGCCAAGTCTGCACGCTTCAGATTGACAAAACTCTTTGGAAAGATATATTATGCATAAGATGATGTTTTATATTTTCTATTACCGCGAGGCAGTATATGAAGTTATTTTCTCAGGCAGTCCCGATTTGGAGCACTTCACAAAACGAAGCATCTGATCAGTACCGGATATTCCGCAAAAAATTCATCATCGACAGCGATACCCGACAGGTTTTTCTTGATATTGCGGCGAACACGACCTTTTGTGCAACAATAAACGGAATCCGTCTGCCGATACAGCAGCTCGCGGACTTTCCCGGAGACATATCCGTTTCAAGGCACGACATAACCAGTTTGCTCACTCCGGGAGAAAACATCTTTTCCTGCGAAGTTCATTTTGTCGGAGCTGACTTTTTCACCTGTTTTGCCGGAAACGCTTTTCTCTGCGCCGAAATCCACGACAACAAGCAAGTGTTTACTGCGACAGACAACTCCTGGAAATGGTGTGTCTCCCCTGATATGCAATCAGGATTGAACTGCCGCGTCTCTCCGCAGCTGGGATGGGTTTTCTGCAAAGATGCCCGCAAAAGCATCGCCTGGGAACAAATCAGCTTTGATGACTCGGCATGGTCACATGCAGTATACGTTGACAACTGGAAAAACTGGAAGATGTCTCTGCGCCGTGTTCCACAGCTTACTGAAACACCGGGCAATGGCTTGCAATGCATTCCGCAATTCGGATATCTATTGCGTACAAAAGAGGGTGAAACCTTTGCCGTATCAGCGTTTCAAGACTTTCTTTCTCCCCGCCGTCCTGAGGAGTTTTTTGTTCTTGACGGCCCCGCCCCCAACCGCGTATGGGCAAAGCGGGGAGTCGATTTGAAGCTCAAACCTGTCCCTTTCGACGTTGACGGCTGCTATTTATTGATAGATACCGGAAGAGAACAAGTGGGATTCCTCGACATCGACATCACCGCTCCCGATGGTGCCGTCATAGATATCTGTCACGGAGAACACCTTGAGGACGGCAGAGTACGCTCCCGCATCGGAGTCCGTAACTTCACCGACCGTCTGATTTCCAAAGCAGGAAGAAACCGTCTCTTCTACAACCACCGCAGACTGGGAATGCGCTATATTGAGCTGCATATCACCAACTGCTCAGGCGGAGACATCATCCTTCACTACGCAGGAATTACCCGACTTGAACTGCCGCTTCCGCAGCAGAGCACGTTTGAATGCCCAGACCGTTCGATACAAAAACTCAATGAACTCTCTTACGATACGCTTAAACTCTGTATGCATGAACACTACGAAGATTGTCCGTGGAGAGAACAGGCTCTCTACGCCTACGACTCCCGCAACCAGATGCTATACGGTTACTGCATCTGGGGAAATTACAACTTTGCGGCAGTCTCGCTCGATCTTCTGGGCAAAAGTTTTGACGGCAAAGATTATATTGAATTAATCGCTCCCGGAAAGTCCGGATTGACTATTCCCATATTCACTATGGTCTGGATAACTGCAATCTACGAAAACTCTCTTTACAGCGGAAACTGTGAGCTCGCGGAAAAATACCTCTCTCAGATCGATACCATCATCGACTCTGCGCTTGAGCGCACCATAGACGATGTTCCTGATCTTTACCATACCGGCTCAGGAAAACGCATCTGGAACTTCTGTGAATGGAACGGCAAACTCAGCCGCCTTGAGGGACATCCGCAATCGGCATACAACATTTACCTCTTTGAAGCTCTCAATTCAGCAGCAAAACTCCACAATCTTTTCGGAAACACCGCGCGGCAAACCCAGCTTCTCGCCAAAGCACAGAAAATCGGCAAAGCAGTCGAAGAGTACTTCTACAACAGCAGTAAGGGGTTCTATGCGGCAAGCAGACACCTTGAAAAGGGAGAAGACGCTGACTTTGAGATGAACAATGACATCAACTGTGATACCGAAGACATTTTTGATGAGGGATACGAGCACATCCAGCAGATAATGCTCGCCAACGATCTTGTTCCTGAAGAAAAGAAAGCTGCTCTCATCGAAAACATCCTGTCGGGAAAACTCCGCAGGATAGATCTCAGCGCATTCTGTTACCTGATATCCGGCATGATGAAGTCCGGAGCCGAAACACGCAGACGCCTTGCGGAACTCATTCCTGAACCGTTTGAATATATGCTGCACAACGGAGCTACAAGCCTGTGGGAAACTGACAAAGTCTTCGATACTTTCGGCGGCGGCAGTCTCTGCCACGCGTGGAGCAGCGTAATGCCGTACTTCTGCAAACGTTGTATCCTCGGAGTAACTCCGCTTGAACCCGGATTCAAAAAGTTTGAAGTCAAACCATATCCCGCCGTACTGGCACAGGCTTCAGGCACAATCCCCACTCCTTACGGCAACATCAGCGTTTCATGGGAAAAAACTCCGGATGGCATGTCGGTAGAAGTCACCCATCCGGAAAATCTTGAATGCGTCACATCAGGATACCCTGAGTGCGGAAAAATGGAATTCAAAGTCAACCTTTACGCGGTCTCTTGCGGCGCGCAGGAATATCGGTCTCCTGCTGTTCCGCAACGCTAACTTCATCCTCCCAGATCGAAAGCATATCCCTCAGCTTGCGGCGGGGAGCGGCTGCATCGCGCTTGCGGTCTTGCGGCTTGCGGTCGGAATTCCTGCGCTCCGACGGCTTACACTCATAGTCAGGAGCTTCATCGCGTTCGCCGCGTCTTGACGGTCTGCGCTTGTTTCCTGATGCCGGAGCCTCTTCCGGAGCTCCATCATCCACCCGCATAAGCTCCTCTCTTCCGCTGTTGAACGCCTTCAATATCTGGCGGAGATTTCCCTCGGGAGCCTCTATGCGCGTACAATGGGCATAACAGGCAATCTTTCCGAACCGGCGCAGCGGAAGTCCGCTCCTGTCGGATATCTCGATAAGCAGATCGCGTGCCGTCACTCCGTCTGCCTTGCCTTTGGCATAGACCAGCTTGACAAAGTTTTTGCTCTTCTCTGCCTTCTCGGGCTCTCCGTAGCTCGCTGGATCAAACTCAGAGCCTCCGATCTCTGCGAGCATTGCGGCGATGATCGGCACAGGGTCTCCTGCTGCAAGCTCCTTGGCGAACTGGTAGTAGCTCTCAGGAATATCCCTTCTGTTCATCCGGTCGGCGAGACGGTTGACCAGTGCTTCGCGCCTCACATTGGCGAGCACCTCGGCTCCGGGAAGCTGGGAAAGCTTCACTTCGCATTTGGCTTCGCGTATGAGATTCTCATAGCGTCTGCGCTCCCCCGGAGTGAAAAAGGTTATGGCACACCCCTTCTTTCCGGCGCGCCCGGTACGTCCGGCGCGGTGGATGAAGCTCTCAGGAGTTCCCGGTATCGAATAGTTGACCACATGGGTCAAGTCGCTTATATCTATTCCGCGCGCGGCGACATCGGTCGCCACCAGCAGATTGAAGCCGCGCTTTTTGAAGCGTTCGATCACCCGGGTACGCTGTGCCTGACTGACCTCTCCGTGCAGGACTTCGACGTTGTAACGGGCTGTATTGAGCTTCCCGGCAAGATCATCGGCATCGGTGCGGGTGCGGCAGAAAACAAGTCCGTAAAACTCGGGATAGAGTGCAAGTATCCTCATCAGGGCATCGACTTTGTTCTCGCGCTTCACCATATAAGAGAGATGCTCGACCTGGCTTGCCGGAGAGTTGTCCGCATCGACTTTCACCAGACGGCACTCCGGCATGAAATCGTCGGCTATCTTGCGTATCTCTTCGGGCATGGTTGCGGAAAACATCAGCATTTTGCGTCCGGCTGGAGCTGCGGCAAGCACTTCGCGGATATCGTCGATAAATCCCATATCCAGCATCTCGTCAGCTTCATCGAGAATAAGGTACTGCAGATTGTCCAATTTCAAAGTTCCGCGGCGCAGATGGTCGAGCACTCTGCCCGGAGTTCCGACGACGATATCGCACTTCTTGCGGAGCAGACGCATTTGAAGTTCAATAGCTTGTCCTCCGTAGATCGGAACCACCGCAAGCTGTTTTCCGGAAGATATCCAGTTGAGCTCTTCTGCGACCTGCATACCGAGCTCACGGGTGGGAGTAAGCACCAGCGCGCCGGGAAGTTTTCCCTGCGGGGAGAGTTTTTCAGCAAGCGGTATTCCGAATGCGGCGGTTTTTCCCGTTCCGGTACGCGCCTGCCCTATCAGGTCGCTCGCTCCCTCGAGCAGAAGCGGAATTATCATACTCTGGATAGGAGTTGCTTCTACAAAATTCTTTTTTTCCAGCGCACCGAGCGTAAGCTCAGACAGCTGCATCTCTTTAAATGTCATCTCTACTCTCTTTCAGGATTATTGGACGTCTTTTGAAGGTCGTGGCGGTACATTTGAAAGGCATTCCACAAATTATGCCACAATACGTAACTTGCCGGTCCGAGTGCCGCTTCGGGAGTTCCGAAATACAGGGCAAGAAAAATGGTGAGCGTAGTATTCTTCTGTCCGAGGGTCTGGCTGGCTTCGCGTTTGAATTCTTTGCCTCCGAGATATTTTCCGCAGGTGAAATTCACTGCGCAGATGGCGAAACTCACCAATGACACGGTGAGCGCAGTTTGCCAGGTCAACTCTGTATATTGCTGAAAAAAGCGGGTGCTCTGGGCGGCGATGACGAAAAGTGTACTGCTCCAGAGCATGAACGTCACCATTCCGGGAACCCTCGGAACTCGCCACTTCAAGGACGCGCATACCCCGCGCGTCGCCGCCGCGCAGAGCATCGGAAACGCAACAACCAGCAGTATCTGATACAATACGTCAAGGACAAATGACCCCGTAAAATCACCGCAGACCAGCGGAATAAGTCCGATAAGAGCGAGATCTATCGCTACGTTGGTGATAACAAAACCGGTCATGACGTACTCCACTTTTCCTTCGAGAAAATCCATCACCACAGCCGCTGCATTCGCTGTCGGAGTTATTCCGACAAAAAACGCCGCCAGAGCAAGGTTGCGGTATCCGAGCGCGTTCAAGATAAAGTACGGAATCAACCCCATCGCTATATTTGCCGCAAGGATCGCAAAGTGGCTGGGGCGCGGAGCAAGTTTTCTGAAGTCTATCTTGAGCAGCACAAAATAGAACATCACCATCAGTGCGCCCCTTATATACCACAAGGAGATGTTGATATCTCCCGGGGTACGCCAGGTGCAATGGGTGAAATGCTGGAAAAGTGCTCCGAAAATAAACGGCAGCACGATCAATGCCGGCCGCAGCAGCAGCCGGATGTTGGCTTTTCTTTCACTCATAAAGTTTACTTACCGAGTGAAAGATAGTAGTCAAGACGTCTCTGCGCAGCCTGCATATTGGCTGTGTTGCCCGCCTTTTTCCAGATATCGACACAATGTGTCTGGAACGTCACTGCCTCTCCGAGACGGCAGAGCCGGTAGGCTGCAGATGCTTTTGCCGCCCAGTAAAGTGCGGTAGTGGATACTGACGCCTTGGACAAATCGATATCTTTGAGCATACGCACAGCGTAATTGACGGCAGCAGCGTTGTAATGGTGCATCTCGCAAAGGGTGTATGCCATGTGGGAGCGGTAGGTGGGATCGTTGACATTGGCAATGAAGCTTTCCAGCACCTGAGCGAGGGCATTTGAGAGCCGGGGATCACGCAGAATAAGATCGACCGAAGTGAAATAGAGCCGCGCAAGTTTGGGAGAGCGTTTCAATTCTCGCTCGAGCAGCTGCCACGCTTCCAGCTTGCGGTTGCGCTGTTCAAGCGAGAAGAGCCGCAACCGCAATGCCGCCGCATTTCCCGGCTCGAGAGTGAGTATCTCATCGACCAGATTATTCATCTTGCGGTCATCGTTGTTGCGCAGACAGAGATGAAGCTCTTCCAGCAGCGGAGATATCTTGCGCGCAGCGCGGGCATCAAACTTGCCGGAAAAGTATCTCTCAGCCATTTCAGGAGCATCGACCGCCTCTCCGCACCAGATTATCCTGCCGTCGGAGTCGGTTGCAAACGCCATGGGATAGAGCGGAGACCCCGCCATAAAGTTGGCAGTAAGTTTGCGCTCGCGGTCAAAACCTGCGGCTATGCGCTCAACTTTGACTTTTTTCAGCAGAGCTTCGAGGTCGGAACCGTGATCCGGAGTGATGATGGCGATGTTTATCTTCTTTCCGTACTTGGCTGCCATGCTCTCAAACATATTGACAGTGGCGGGAGACTGCGGAGCGCGGCAGAGCACGAAAACTCCTATTGAGAGTTTTCCTGAGTTGTCCGGATTGTCTTTGGGGAAGGCAAAACGGAAATCCTTTCCTTTGACCCAGGTCACCCGCAGCGGCTCTTCAGCGGCATCTCCCGGACGCAGAGCAAAAAGCTGGAATGAAACAGCAAATAAACTGATCAGCAACAATAAATTTTTCAACATATCTCAAATTTCCTTTATTTCATACGGCTGCTGCGGGCACACAACAGCAGATCACACAGCACGATCGCCGTCATAGCCTCAACTACCGGAACTATTCTCGGAACGATACAGGGATCATGCCTTCCGTTGATCTTCAACGTGCACTCCTGCAAATTTTTATCTATTGTCTGCTGCTCGATCGACACAGACGGAGTCGGCTTCACAGCAACTTTGAACTCTATGCGCGAACCGGTGGAAATACCTCCGAGAACGCCTCCGCAACGGTTGGTCTCAAGCTTTCCATCGGCAATAAAGCGGTCGTTGTTTTCGCTGCCGCGCAGACGGCTTGCTTCAAAACCGTTTCCGAACTCGATACCTTTGACGCTGCCGAGACTCAGCATGGCGTGCGCCAGAAGTGCGTCGAGCTTGTCGAATACGGGCTCTCCGAGACCGGAAGGAACGCCGTCAGCGAAACAGGCGACAACTCCTCCGACGCTGTCTCCGCATGAGGCGGCTGAGGCGACTTCGCGCTCCATCTCATCTGCCATATTGGGGTCGAATGCGCGCACTACGTTCTTTTCCGGAGCGGATAAATCGATGATCTCTCCGCAGACATTGCCTATCGAAACGGCTCCGGCGGTAATGTTTACTCCGTATTGACGCAAAATAAGTTTGGCAACGGCTCCGGCGGCGACCCGGGCGGCGGTCTCTCTGCCGGAAGAGCGTCCGCCTCCGCGGTAATCCCGGAAACCATACTTCATATCGTAGGTGAAATCGGCATGTCCGCTGCGGTAGGTGGAAGCTATATTTGAATAATCTTTGCTGTGCTGATCCTGATTGAAGATCATCATGGCAAGACTGGTTCCGGTCGTTTTGTTCTCAAATACTCCGGACATCACCTCTATTTTGTCTGCCTCGCTGCGGGCTGTCGTCATCTTTGATTGTCCCGGTTTGCGGCGGTCGAGCTCGCTCTGGATAAAATCGAGGTCGAAATCGAGCTGGGCTGGAACTCCATCGATGATAACGCCGATGGCTCTGCCATGCGACTCACCGAATGTGGTGATTTTGAATATTTTTCCGAAAGTGTTGCCGCTCATAAAATACCCTCTTTTTCCAAAAACTCAATAAAACGTTCTGCCTGATCTTCCGGAGAAAGCTCAGGCGCGGCATTGTAAATGGCATCGCATTTTTTCTTCATTTGCGCTCTGCGTTCGCTGTTTATATCCCGCAATGCCGCGACGGGATCGCTGTACTTTTCAAGATATGCCGGTACTCCGTTGGCAAAAACCCGCTCACAGGCGGTCTCCTCGGGAATATCTATCATCACAAGCGGGTGAAGCGCATTCCATGTCTCAGGTGTCACAAACGCGTTGGTGACTGCGCCTCCTCCGAGCGATATTACTTTGTGCCCTGGGTACCCTGAAATCAGGGAGAGCACTTCAGACTCCATACGCCTGAACTGCTCTTCTCCGAGTTCTCTGAAAAGCTCCCGCGTTCCCTTGCCGTGGAGTCTTTCAAGCTCCGCATCGGCATCAAAAAAGGCAAAACCGCACCTCTCTGCGGCAAGTCTGCCCAGAGTGCTTTTGCCGCAATGCTTGACGCCGGCGAGGGTTATCACGGACTTTTCCATATATATCACATCACCGAATCAGGACGGACGATCTGAGTTCCGACGCCGGAGGCGGTGAATATCTCAAGCAGCAGAGAGTGGGTAAGTCTGCCGTCGATCATGTGGACTTTGTTGATTCCCGAGTCGAGAGCTGAGACGCATCCGGCGATCTTGGGAAGCATACCTCCGGAAAGGATTCCTTTCTGGATAAGTCCCTCGATCTCATCGGTACGGATGGTTCCGATAAGACTGCTTTCGTCGTTGCAGTCAGCGAGGATTCCGGGAACGTCGCTCATGAATACCAGCTTGCGGGCGTGGAGCGCAGAGGCGATCTTGCACGCTGCGGTATCGGCGTTGATATTGTAAACATTTCCATCCAATCCGGAGCCGAGCGGAGTCACAACCGGAATAAGATTGCGCTCGATGGCTTCAAGGATCGGAGTCGGATTCACTCCGACGACCTCACCGACAAAACCGACATCTTCGCCGACACCGGTAACGGGATCGACAGAGAGAGTCTTCTGGGCTTTGAGGACGGATTTTCCGGAAATTCCGGTGACTTTTCCTCCGGCATCGGTTCCCATCTCGACCAGACTGCGGTTGACAGTATTGTGAAGGACATCATCGACGATCTTTATGGTGCGCTCACAGGTGAAACGCAGGCCGTTCACGAATTTGACCGGAATATCCTGACGCTTGAGCTCAGCGGAAATGGCTTTGCCTCCACCGTGGACAACGACCGGTTTGATTCCGATAGCTTCGAGCAGGACGATATCGCACATCGTGCGGCGGACGATCTCGGGATCCTCCATCGCGCTGCCTCCGAACTTGACCACCATGACGGAGTTGCGGAATTTCTGGATAAAGGGAAGTGCTTCGACCAGAATTTCGGCTTTGCCAATAACATTTTGCATATTCATAATATCTGACTCCTTTATTTCAATAGCGGTAATGTTCGTTTTTGTAAGGTCCATCGACGGATACGCCGATGTAATCCGCCTGCTCAGGCGTGAGGCGGGTCAGCTTTGCTCCGAGCTTTTCAAGGTGGAGACGTGCCACCTCTTCGTCAAGTTTCTTGTCGATGAGATAGACTCCGACGGAACGCTCGGGGTTGTTCTTTATGTCGATCTGCGCCAGCACCTGATTGGTGAAGCTGCTGGACATGACAAATGAGGGGTGTCCGGTGGCACATCCGAGGTTGACCAGACGGCCCTCTGCAAGCAGATATATGCTGTGTCCGTCCGGAAAAGTGTAACGCGAAACCGGGCAGCTGCTGTCTTTGATCTCGGTTCGTACCACTCCGGGGCACTTCTGGAGCTCGGCGACCTCGATCTCATCGTCAAAGTGTCCGATATTGCAGACGATCGCCTGATCTTTCATGTTTTTCATGTGCTCAAGGGTGATGATGCGGCAGTTTCCGGTAGTTGTAACGTAGATATCTGCCTCTGGAAGTGCATCCTCGACTGTCACTACCTGGAATCCCGCCATGCACGCCTGAAGTGCGCAGATGGGATCGACTTCTGTCACCAGGACTCTGCCGCGCTCATTGCGCATGGCTTCGGCACAGCCCTTGCCTACATCTCCGTAACCGCAGATACAGACGGTCTTACCTGAAATCATCACGTCGAGAGCGCGTTTTATTCCGTCGGTAAGACTGTGGCGGCAGCCGTAGATGTTGTCAAATTTGCTTTTGGTCACTGAGTCGTTGACGTTGATAGCCTGAAAGAGCAGCTTGCCTTCGGCAGCCATCTTTTCGAGGCGGTGGACTCCTGTTGTGGTCTCTTCAGAAACTCCCTTGACTTTGCTTGCAACTTTGTGCCAGTGGCGGGGATCTTCTGAAAGCACACGTTTGAGCAGAGCATTGATTATTCTCAACTCCTCAACTCCGTTGTCCTCATCGAGGATCGCCGGATCATCTTCGGCGGCGCATCCGCGATGGATGAGAAGCGTTGCATCGCCTCCGTCATCGACGATCTGATCCGGACCGCTGCCGTCGGGCCAGGTAAGAGCACGGTAAGTGCACTCCCAATACTCTTCGAGAGTCTCCCCCTTCCAGGCGAACACCGGAATTCCGGAATCCGCTATCGCCGCTGCCGCATGATCCTGCGTGGAAAAAATATTGCAGCTCGCCCAGCGGACATCGGCGCCGAGAGCGGCAAGAGTCTCGATGAGAACGGCGGTCTGGATGGTCATGTGCAGACTTCCGGATATTTTAACTCCGGCGAGCGGCTTTGACGCTCCGTATTTTTTCAGAGTAGCCATAAGACCCGGCATTTCGTGGCGGGCGATCTCAAGCTCCTTGCGTCCGAAATCGGCAAGGCTGATATCTTTGACTTTATATTCCATAACACCGTCTCCTGTCTGTATTAAGATAAACAGCTCATTGCTTTGCTGAGCTGTAAAACGTCATCATCGGTCAATACTGATCCCCGGTGGGAGATCACTTTTGAAGAGAACATCGTGCCGCAGACAACTGAAGTCCTGTCATCAAATCCGCGGTCTTTTCCTGCTATATATCCTGCCAGCCAGAGGTCTCCTGCGGCAGTAGTGTCAACGACAGCTTCAGCCGGGTATGCCGGAGTGAAGAAACGCTCTCCGCTGCCGGAAAACCATACTCCCTGTGCTCCGCATTTTACGGCACATACTTTGACCATGCCGCTCAAAATATCGAGCGCAGTTTCCGGGTCGGGACTTCCGGTAAAAGCCTCTGCCTCCCGGGAGTTGGCGACTATCATCGAAATCTGCGGCATAAGCTCAAGAAACAGCTCGCGGAACTTGCGGCATATCTCAAAACTTGCCAGATCAAGTATGGTGAAGCACTTTTGGCTGTGGGCTTGTGAGACCATCTCTTTCAGTTTGCCGCTGTACGCCATAAATCCCTCAAACAATGCGGCATCGTAATCGGAGAACGCAGAGTCGGCGATCTCCTGAGAACTCAATTCAAGCGAAACGCCGAGCGCACTTCTCATTGTGCGTTCGGCGTCCGGAGTAACGAGGGCAAGGCAGCATCCGGTACTTCCTGTATCGGAAAAAACCAGCTGGGATGTATCGACACCGTGTTCATTGCAGAATTGCAGATAACGCGATGTAAAATTTCCATCTGAAGCAAGTTTGCCGCGCAGCGCGCTTTTCACCTGAAAGCGACTGAGGGCAAAAACTGTATTTCCGGCGGCTCCTCCGGGAAAGTACTCTGGAGTCTTCCCGGATTTTTGAATGATACCGCTGATCTCCTCGGAAGTCAGCGGCTCCATGCCGCCTTTTTTTCCCGGCACCGCCTGTTCGAGAAAACAGTCATCCACCGCAAGCTGGATATCCAGCAGCGGAGAACCGGTGCCGAGCAGTGAAAACGACATTTTTACGCCTTGACCTCGGCGCGGAGATCATCGACGCGGTCGGTGCGCTCCCACGGGAATTTTGCGCGGCCGAAGTGTCCGTAACTTGCGGTATCGCGATAGCACCAGCCGTTGCCGGGGTTCTTGAGTCCGAGGGTCTCGACGATCGCAGCAGGACGCATATCAAACAGCTTGCGGATGATGCGCTCAAGCTCGGAGTCTGCAACTTTTCCGGTTCCGTAGGTATCGACGTTCACCGAAAGCGGCTGGGCGACACCGATGGCATACGCCACCTGTATCTCGCACTTTTCAGCAAGTCCGGCAGCGACGATGTTTTTGGCGACATAGCGGCAGAAATACGCCGCGCTGCGGTCAACCTTGCTGGGGTCTTTTCCTGAGAAAGCTCCGCCGCCGTGACTGCCGACGCCGCCGTAGGTATCGACGATGATCTTGCGTCCGGTAAGTCCGGTATCTCCGGTGGGACCGCCGATCTCAAAGCGTCCGGTGGGGTTGACAAAATACTGGATATCTCCAGCCAGCAGCTCTGCCGGAATAACTTTGGCAACGACCTTGCGAACCTCATCCTCAAGCCACTGCTGAGGCATATCGGGAGTGTGCTGATGGGAGACTACAACCGTCTCGACCGCCACAGGCTTTCCGTCAATGTAACGGATGGAGACCTGACTTTTGGCATCAGGACGCAGATAGCGGTACTTTTCAGGCTCGCTCTTGCGGAGACGGGCAAACTCCTCCACGATCTTATGGGCGTAGAAGATGGTTGCCGGCATAAGATCCGGAGTCTCGCTGCTCGCGTAACCGAACATCATCCCCTGATCTCCGGCACCCTGCTCGGTGAAGCGGCCAGCTCCCTCGGTGACTCCCTGGGAGATATCCGCGCTCTGCTTGTGGATGGCGATGGTTATGCGGGACTCTTCAGCAGTAAATCCGACAGCAGGATCAGTATAGCCGATATCGCGTACCACCTGCATAGCGATCTCCTGCCAGTTGACTTTGGCGTTGGTGGTGATCTCGCCGGAAATCACGATCATATTGGTCGTGACCAGCGTTTCACAGGCGACGCGGCTCTGCGGGTCCTGCATCAGGCATGCGTCGAGTATGGCGTCTGATATCTGATCGCAAACTTTGTCGGGATGCCCCTCAGAAACAGACTCCGAAGTAAAAACGTGATTGGCTCTTATTTTGCTCATGGTAAAAATACTTTTGGAATATTAGCGTCCGGGAATGATCATCGGGACCGGAACTCCGCGGCGGTTCTGGCGCCATACGGACTCCCCCTGACCCTCGACAGCGGGTTTATCCTCGCCGAAGCTCTGGGTCTTCATGTTGGCATCATTGACTCCGGCGGAGGCAAGTGCAGCGCGGATGGCGTTGGCACGGCGCTCGCCGAGGGCACGGTTGTACTCGTCGGTACCGCGCTGGTCGCAGTGACCCTCGATCAGAAGTCCGAGCTCGGGTTTGTCAGCGAGGAAAGCAGCGATGCGCTGGACTTTCGCCTGCTCGCTGGGAACGAGAACATCTGAATCGTGTGCGAAGTAGATCACCGGCATTCCGAGACGGTTTCCGGAGGGATCAGCGACGCGCCAGCCGTCGGCATCAGCTTCACCGATGCGTCCGTCTTTGCCCTGATCGACCCAGTTTCCGCTGTTCTCGCTGCCGGGAAGCAGTCCGGCTCCGCCCTTACCGTCGAGACCGGTATCATTGTAGCCGTAACCGGGATCAGCTTTGGCTCCCGGAACCTGCGAAAGATCCTCTGCAGGAGTGTCCGGTCCGCAACCTGCTGCCAGAACAAGACACGCCGCCGCGGCGGCACAACTGATGATTGATTTGAACATGTTTTCTTTCTCCTGTATTTTGGGGTTGTATTTATCTGCTTTTACAGCTATAGTTATCTACGCATATAACATATCCCTCTTTCTCTAAAATTCAAAGAGAAAAAAGCAGTTTATCGACAAAAAATCCCGTTTTTTTTCGCCCTGCGGCATCCCGCGCCGGCAACATTTTGTTTTTGAGGGTTGAAAACTGCATACATCAGGGCTATATTTTATCAGCGATTTGTTCAAAAAAATATGTAATTTGTCATTGCAAATGGATGAAACCGACTGCCGCATACTCAACATTTTGAGAAAAAACGCCCGGATATCCAACAAGGAGCTGGCACAGCGGGTAAATCTGTCCCCGTCAACAGCACTTGAAAGGGTGAGAAAACTCTATCGCGACGGAGTTATTTCCGGATGCGAAACTCGTATAAACTGTGCCAAACTCGGCCTCGGTCTGACAGTGCTCATCAGCCTCACGACCGACGAAAAACTCTGCGATCACCATGTGGCAAAAGAGTTGGTGAATTTTCCGGAAATCGTGGAAATCTATGACATCTCGGGAGAAGCAAACTACCTGCTCAAAGTAGTCACCAGCGACACAAAGACTCTGCATGAACTTATGAACCGGATAGGCAGGATCGACGGCGTAAAATCATCAAAAACCACTCTGGTTCTGGGTATGTTCAAAGAGGAGATATCTCCGGAGATCACCATTCCGGAAAAACAATAAGCTTTTAGTCATCTGAAATGGAAGATTTATCCATGTCAAAAACCGTCTCCGGGCGGTATAATATATAAAGTGCATGTTCAACTGGAACACCGCTTATACCGGGTTCCGCAATCAAGGAAAGATTTTTTATGGAAACTGTTCTCGTAACAGGCGGAAGCGGCTTTATCGGAAGCCACATCTGTGAACTCTGCCAAAACAAGTACAAAGTGCGCGTTCTCGACAATCTGCGTACCGGCAGAAGAAGCAACCTCGACGGACTCGATGTCGAATTTATCGAAGGCAGCGTCGCCAACCGCGATGATGTCAAACGCGCTGTCGAAGGTGTCAAATATATCTTCCATCTCGCCGCTCTCGTCAGCGTTCCCGAGTCGATGGAAAAAATCGAAGAGTGCAACCTTATCAACTCCGTCGGAACCATCTATCTGCTCGAAGAGGCAGCCGCAGCCGGAGCGAAAAAGCTCGTTCTCAGCACCTCAGCCGCGAACTACGGCGACAACCCGGTCTCTCCCAAAGTCGAGACTCTCTTCCCTGAACCCAAGAGCCCCTATGCCATCACCAAGCTCGATGGAGAGTACTACTGCAAAATGTTCCATGAGACCGGAAAACTTGAGACTGCCTGTCTGCGCTACTTCAACGTTTTCGGTCCGCGCCAGAACCCCAAAAGCGCATACGCCGCCGCAGTTCCGATCTTCATCACACGCGCTCTCAAAAATGAGCCCATCACCATCTACGGAGACGGAGGACAGACCCGCGACTTCATCTATGTCAAAGATATCGCCCGCGCCAACCTCTTTATGGCTGAGACCTCCAACACCGGAGTTTACAACGTGGCTTACGGCAAAAAGATCACCATCCTCGACCTTGCCGAAAAGATCGTCAAGCTCACCAACTCAAAGAGTGAGATCGTCTTCCTTCCGGAGCGTCCCGGAGACATCCGTCACTCCCTCGCCTGCGTGGACAAACTCGCAGCCACCGGTTTCACCGGAGAGTGGGATTTTGAGCGCGGTCTCGCCGCCGCTATCGAAGCATACACCAAAGAAATCATAAAATAAGGTTTTTTCACCATGAAAAAGAATTGGAAGATCGGAGTCATCGGAGTTTACGGACGCGGACGCCACGCTTATAAGGCCCATCGTCCTGAGCAGGGTTTTGAAATCGTTATGGGAGCCGACCCCTACGATCCCAGCCCCAAAACTCTCGCAAATCCTGAGTACAAATCATTCACCGACACCTTTCCCGGAGCAACTCTGGTCAAAGATTACAAAGAGCTGGTCGCCAACAAAGATATCGACATAGTTTTCGTCATGTCTCCCGACCATTGCCACGAAGATCAGGTCGTCGCCGCCCTCGAAGCAGGCAAGCACGTCTATGTTGAAAAACCCATGGCCATCACCGTCGAAGGCTGTGACCGCATCCTCAAAACCGCCTACCGCACCAAAGCCAAACTCTTTGTCGGACACAATATGCGCTATTTCCCGGCGATATTGAAGATGAAAGAGGTCATCGACTCAGGAATGATCGGCAAAATCCAGTGCGGATGGTGCCGCCACTTCATCAACTACGGCGGAGACGCATATTTCCGCGACTGGCACTCCGAGCAGAAGAATACCACAGGTCTGCTGCTCCAGAAGGGAGCTCACGACATCGACGTCATGCACTGGCTCATGGGCGGAAGCACCAAACGCGTCGTCGGAATGGGTATGCTCAGTGTCTATGACAAACTTCCGCGCCGCAAGCCCGAAGAGTTCGGAGACGCGACTTTCAACAACGCTCATTGGCCTCCCATGGAGCAGAGCGGATTCTCTCCCGTCATCGACGTCGAAGACCACAACATGATCATGATGCAGCTCGATAACGGAGCTCAGGCAACCTATATGCAGTGCCATTACGCTCCGGACTCAGAGCGCAACTACACCTTCATCGGTACCGCTGGAAGAGTTGAAAACATCGGTGACCACGGCAAATGCGAGATCCATGTCTGGACCAATCGCGGACCGCGCGAAACTCCCGATGTCATCTACAAGCTGAAACCCGCGGTCGGAGACCACGGCGGCGCTGACGGTCCCATTGTTGACAACTTCCTCGACTTTGTCGCCAACGGAGCAAAAACCAACGCCAACCCGGTCGGAGCACGCAACAGCGTAGCAGCCGGTGTTCTCGGACACTACTCCATGCGCAACGGAAACGTTCCAATGGACGTTCCGGAGCTCGATAAGGATCTCATCGAGTACTTCATCAACGGTCAGAAGTAACTGCGCGTTTTCCAGGGGAGTTCAGTGACTCCCCTGGATTTTTGCATACCGGGCAACAGGATAATGGACGGCACCGCAACAACGCGGATCACATTGAAATAGGCGCTGTTCCCGACAAAGGTAGGTAAAAGTAAATAAAAAAGTTTTTTCGCTTTTCTTGAAAGGGAGAGATCCGCCGTCGCCAAGGCTATGGCGGGACAAGGGGAAAAGAATAACGAAGCCGACGTTCGGCTTCTTTTCTCGTGAAAAGAAGTTTTCCCGCTTTCTTTCGCATCATCTCCCCATATCGGGAACAAAGCTTTGAAATAAAGTTTTTTTGAAAATGAAAAAGTATGAAATTACGTGGAGCTTGATGCATCCGACTCCGCTTGACCCGGATTATGTAAGAAAACTGGTGAAAAAAGCGGCAGAAGCAAATTACAGGGTTGACAGCTTTGAGATTTGCGGTCAATGTCACTCTCCTTACGGCGGTTTGGACGGGTTGATAAACTACCGGGAGTTTCCGGCGGCATTTGCCAGCTGGGATCAGGATACCGTTTCCAACAACCAGAAAAAACTCAACGAGATCCTTGCAATCTCTCATGCGGCAGGCAAAGCCGTCTATCTCTGGCACCGCGAAGTTATGCTGCCTCCGGGATTATTAAAAGACATGCCGGAACTGCTGGACGCAGACGGGGAATTCGACCTTACCGGCAAAGCTTTTGCTGACCTTATTCGCTACAAACTGGATAAAACCTTTGAAAACGTTCCTGATCTGGACGGTCTGGTGCTGACTTTGACCGAAGCTGATTATTCAGCCATCCACAACTCAAATACCGACAAATATCCTCCGGTGGAAGTTGTAAAATTCATCATCAGCATTTTTGCCTCAGAACTTGAAAAACGGGGCAAACGTTTCATTATGCGGTCATTCGGTTCTATTGCAGAAGATTACGAGTGCATCCTTGCCGGAGCGGAGGCCTTGGAAGGCAGACACAAATTCGAGATCGAAACCAAGATAACGCCTTATGACTTTGTGCCGTTCCTGCCGAAAAATCCGTTTTTAAGAAGGAGTTCCGGCTTTACGCTCTCGGCTGAATGTGAGGCGGTGGGCGAATTCATGGGGCAGGGAAATATGCCCTTTGAACACGTTCACAATCTGGTGCGTTACGTCCGCGAAGGTCAGGAGGCTGAAGTTGACCGTTTTACCATCCGGGTCGATCGCCGGGGAAACTGCATTTTTGACCTCTATGAGATCAACTATTACGCCTACGCCAGAGCCTTGGAAGATGAAAATATCACTGCGCAAGAGATCCGCAATGAGTGGTATGACAAACACTATCCCGCTGATAAACGCGACGGCTTGATCGAACTTGACCGGCTCGGCTGGGAGATGGTGCAGAAAACCTATTTTATTGACGGTCATGTGCTTTTTCACGGAAATTACTCCATGAAATATATCAAAGCCGGATTCGCTTTCGGACTCTTTGCTGAAGGCAGAAGAACTCTTGCCAACGGCAGAGGCATCTGGTCGATATTGAGCGATCGCAAAAGTCCGGGGCGGAAGGCAATTTTTGAAGAAAAAAATCAGGCAGTCGAGCTGGCTGATAAAGGGCTTGCGCTGTTGAAAAGTTTGAACCTTCCCCAGGATGATTTCCGCCACCGCCTCTGGGGAAATGCTCCAATCGTGACCCGCGCGGCAAGAGAATTGATTTTGTGCTTCATCAGTTACTTTGAAGACATGGAGCAGAAAAAAGAGGATCATCCGCGCCTCAAAGCGCAGATCGCCTCCTCAATGCGCGAATTCGACCGCCTTGCCGGACATAAAGTAGAACTGGTCGAGCGTGAAGTCATCAACGGTCTGGAACACCGCACCAAAGAGTTGAACCGCACCATCGAAGAGTTGGTCATCGAACCTCTGGCTGCGATCTGTCAGGAACTTTTGCAGGAATTCCCGGCTGAATTTGCGGCAAAGAAAAAACTTCACGGCTGTGAAGATGCCATTGTCACCGGAGGAATCACCGATGACTGGAGGATTTACCGTTACATGCACGCTTCACACAGCGTTCTTTACAATGGTAAACCATCCCGATGGGCAGGCAACCGGGTCTTTCCCAACGGATTTATAGAGATGGAACTCAAGCGCGGCAGAGAGCTGGTCATTTACGGAGCGCAGGAGGTAACAGACAAATTCACTTTGAGTTGTGACAACCAAAAGCTCACTGCCGTATTTGATGAAAACGGCTGTTTCACCATGCCTTTGCCGGAATCGGATGAACCGGTAAAAATCCGGCTGGAAAAATCCGGAGAAAAGTACCCTGTATTTTATTCTGTTGCCACCCGCAGCTTGAAAAATTGAAAATTTAAGTTATAGTATTACAACGGTCGGTACTTTCGTGTTAAATATTAAACCTTGATATATAACAAGTCACGACCAAAAAAATCAGCTCCGGTAACTATTACCGGACAACAGTAAATGGAGGGGATTTTTTATGGGCATGCACAATCTTGCAATGCTGATGGGCGGAAACGCACTCGTTCTGAGAGAAAAAGAGATCAATGAATATGGTCCGGTATATGTCCGTCTGGTCGGACGCAAACCCGGTCTCCTCGACTGGCTGCTGACCATTATCGGAATCAACACCACCGTTATTTTCGAAGTTTACGACAACCGCGTTGAATATTCATACGGTTCGCTCTCAGGAAGGATGACGGAGACTATTCCGCTGTCCAAGATCAGCAACCTTATGTGCGGATATTTCAAACCGTTCTTCCTGCTGGTGCTCGCGGCGATCCTCTTTATCGCCGGAATTTGCGTATCGTTCTCTGCCGGAAACGGAATCCCGTTCATATTTGGATTGATTTTCGCAGCAGTTTGCGTCATCTGCTATTTCCTCAAAAAGACCACCATGGTATCAGTCATTCCCAACAGCGCGTGTCCGACGACCGTGATATTCAAGCGTTCCCTCATCGAAAACAACAACATCTCAGCAGAAGAGGCTCAGCAGATCATCAGCATTATCAATGCTCTGGTAGCAAAAGCAAACTCCTGATATAACTTCCGCAAAACACAAAGGGGCTGTTGCAAAACCTTGGAAAGGTGAGCAACAGCCTTTATCTATTGTTTGAAAGAAGCCAAGCCACGCAATCCGGCTTGAGAAAACGGAAGGCTCCCGAACGGAGAGGAACGGAGTTGAACGGAGTGAACGGAGATCATGTATGTGGAGAAGTATTCCGCCCGCCATTGTCTG
>SUVY01000084.1 GCA_015061775.1 Lentisphaerota bacterium
GCGTCGGACACATGATTTTATTCAAAATCATGTGTCCAGAGGTGCAGGGGACTCTCCCCTGCCGGGAGATTTTTAAGAGGCAAGCAGCCTCTTAAACTCCCTCACCATACGATGCTGAAACAATAAGTTTTTGCAACAGCCACATCATCTCCCAATATAAGCGTAAAATCAGAGGACTTCCTGCGCTTTGGCAAGAGCGACCTCGATGACTTTATCCATATCGTAATATTTGTATTCACCGAGCCTGCCGCCGAAAATGACGCCGGGCTCTTTTTCTGCCAGTTCGCGGTAGGAGGCGTAGAGTTTCTGGTTGCGCTCATCGTTGACGGGATAGTAGGGTTCAAGACCTTTTTTCCACTCTGCGCTGTACTCTCTGCTGATGACCGTTTTGGGCTGAGTTCCGAAAACGAAGTGCTTGTGCTCGATGATGCGGGTGTACGGAGTATCGGCATCGGTGTAGTTGAAAACCGCATTTCCCTGATAGTTCGGAGTGTCGAGCACTTCGGTCTCAAAGCGGACGCTGCGGTACTCGAGGGTTCCGAGAGAGTAATTGAAATATTCGTCGATGGCTCCGGTATAGAGGACTTTGTCAGCGAGCGCATCGAGCTGTGATTTCTCTTTGAGGTAGTCGCAGTTGAGTCTTATTTCCGCACCTTTGAACATATTTTCGATCATGGCGGTATAGCCTTCGACCGGAATTCCCTGATAGAGGGCGTTGAAATAGTTGTTGTCAAAGGTAAATCTTACAGGAAGCCGTTTGATGATGTTCGCCGGAAGCTCTGTGCAGGCTCTTCCCCATTGTTTTTCAGTATAGTCTTTGATGAGGATGTTGTAGATGTCTCTACCGACCAGACTGATAGCCTGTTCCTCGAGGTTGCGGGGATTGGCGATCCCTGCCTCTTTGCGCTGCTGTTCGATGATCTGCATTGCCTCCTGCGGAGTCGTGACGTGCCACATGGCGTAAAAGGTGTTCATATTGAACGGCAGGTTGTAGAGAGTACCCTTGTAGTTGGCTATCGGACTGTTGGTATAGCGGTTGAAGGTCGCAAAACGCGAAACGTAATCCCAAACCTCTTTGTTGTTGGTGTGAAGGATATGAGCTCCGTAAATATGGACGTCGATATCCTCGATCTTCTCGGTGTAGATGTTTCCGGCGATATGCGGACGTCTCTCGACCACCAGCACTTTTTTGCCTTTATCCATAGCGCAGCGGGCGAAAACGGCGGCATAAAGTCCTGAACCGACAATAAGATAATCGTACTCTTTTTTCATGGTGCTGTAAAAAATCCTCAATTTTACAAGTATTTACAATATAATCAGCGATAATATATAGTATTGCAGCAGTAATTACAAGGAAAATCCGGATAAAAAGCCGTTTCACAGGGCAAAAAAGTTTCTAAAATCGATAAAAATGATGTTTTTTTGCAAAAAAATCAAAAAAGAGCTGGGAAAATTCAAAAAGAGAGATTAAATTATATGCTGTGCTGTGATAAGGTGTCCGCTTGGATGCCGCAGAAACAACTAACTATTCAGGTGAAAAAATGGGTAATTTGAAGAAAAAGCGCCGCAAGAAGATTGCCAAGCACAAGCGCAAGAAGCAGCTGAAGCTCTTGCGTCACAAGAAGAAGTAATCTTCTTCCATGTGATACGGAGGATTTTTCTGCTTGCAGAAGCTTCTTCCGGAATAAACGCCGTCCGACTGTCATGTCGAGCGGCGTTTTTGTTTTTTTTTGCGCCGGAAATTATAATGATATCGCTCATGTCGTATAAGATAATCAGACCGACGGCGGCACCCCGTGGACAATCTCGCGCCTTGCAGCTGCGCCGCGACGGTCATGTACAAAAGTACACTCCCTTGCTATGCTCACCGCAAAACGCGACCTTGCCTCACGGATGCATCCGCCGAAGCGAACAAGCGTTTTGTGTATGTTGACAAAATATAACCTATGTGCTATATTTAAATGTATAACAAAATAGCGTTTATCATCGATTCAAAAACGCTTTCACAAAAATTGGAACAAAGTACCTCAATTAAAAGGAGAATATTTTATGGGAAAAAGATTTTTGCTGATGTTTTCAGCTGTGTTGTGTGCCGCAGTTTGTGCCGCCAACGTGAAGGTCAAACTCAACGACGGATGGGAGGCTGTCCACTCCGGAAACTACGAGGTCAGGGCGACAGCCGACGGTTTTACGGCAAAGCAGTTGAAGAAAGGAAAACCTCTGGTCGCAGTCAAAAAAATCAAACTTCCGGCAAACTCCAGATTGCTGTTTTCTTCTGACGTTCAAACCGCTTACCCCGCAACCGTCAAACTTGAAATCACCCAGAACGATCAGGCTGGTTTGCGTGATAAACATAAGCCGCGCACCTATGCTTCGCGCGATAATTTTTCCGGAAACGATACGCTTACCGCTGAGTCCGATATCCGCAATACTGAACCGGTCGAGCTGAAGATATCGATAACTCCGGTTTCCCGCAAAAACGTGGTGACGACGGTCAGCAATATCTTTGCCGGAAATCCCTCCGGAAACGGCGAAGCTGTGCTCGAAATCGCTCCCGCATACGTCTCCGCCGGATACGAGATCAGCAACCTTGCGGCATCTGAGATCAGCAAGTTCAAGGCTCAGGCATATTATCGTGAAGAAGGCGGCAAGTTCCGCAAGGCGTTTGCTCCGGATTATCCTCCGTTCGAGCACAAGGCGCGCGGAGTTCTGGTCAATCTGAAGGAGAACACCGCTTACGAGCTCAAACTTGAGATCGATGATAATGGAAAAAAGAGCGTGCTGACCAAAAAATTCCGCACTCTCGGCAAAGATTTTCCCGTCAAAAAGACCGTGTACCTCACTCCTGAAAAAATCGCCAAAGGCTTCGTGGTGAAAGAGAGCGGAACTGCCGACGGCTATATCCGTTACACAGCCAAGCCCGGAGTCGTGCTCAACAGCAAAGGTGTCGATGCCATAAAAATAAACAATGTCCAGTACGTCATCCTCGAAAACCTCACCCTGCGCGGAGGTCTTGAAAACTCCATCCGCGTCACCAACAGCAAAAACATCGTCATCCGCAACTGCGATATAGCCAAGTTCGGAAGAGTCGGTATCCACAAGCCCCACCGCGGCGGAGAATACTACTATAAGAACCGCATCCTGAACAGCGACTCCGGAATCTGGATCAAGAATGTGAAAGATGTCCTCATCGAGCGTAACTTCATCCACGACGCCAACGGATTTACCAATCCGTGGTTTTACAGCCACCCCACCGGCCCCAAAGCGATCAACGCCGGAATGGTCGAAAATGCCACCGTCCGCTTCAATGACTTTGTCGGAGGAGATGTCCACCGCTGGAACGATGCCGTCGAATGTATGGGCAACAGCAGCACCGTCGGCGGATTTTTCCGCAATGCAGAGATATACGGAAACCTCTTCGCCCTCAGCAACGATGACGGAATCGAGCTCGAGGGAGGCGAGATCAACACCCGCTTTTTCTCCAACCGCATAGAAGCGACACTCTGCGGAGTCTCTTCCGGAAGCTGTGTGCGCGGTCCCTCCTATATCTTCAACAACCTTTTCTGGCGCGGAAATGATGTTTTCGGACTTACTTTCAACTCCTTCAAGAACGGACACGGAATCTGGAACAGCGGCAAAGTCCATCTGTTCAACAACACCGCTACCGGATACCGCAACGGAACCAACGGTATCAGCGTCGATCCCTACCGTCCGCGTCTGGATAAGATGGTCAATTACAACAATATTTTCGCCCTCAACAACACGATGGGCAGCCCCAGAGCGTTGTTCCAGATCGCAAATTGCCCCTCGGACTACAACCTCTATTTCAATCCCGACGGAACCCAGCTCGCCGAGTTGAGAAAGGTTTTCAAGCGCGATCTCAACGGAGTTGAAGGTGATCCCAAGTTTGTCGATGCGGCAAAAGGAGATTTCCGCACAGCCTCAGCGAGTCCCGCCCGCGGAGCAGGAAAAGTCATTGACAACTTTACCAGCGCAAGCAAAGTCGATATCGGAGCTTTCCAGGGAGATAAAGCCCCTGCGCTTCCGCTGCGTGATCTCTCATTCATGCCCGACACCGGACTTGTGAACTTCAAGAGTGATTTTTCTGCTCCGAAGAGCGTGACGCTCAAGACCTCATGCCCCAAAGCAAAGATCCCGTTTGTCATCGCTCAGACCATCGAGTCCGACTGGCTGACCGTCACTCCTTCCAAAGGAGTCATCACCAAAGATAAACCTGTGACCCTCACAGTTAAAATCAATCCTGAAAAATTCACCACCGCCCGTCTCAACCGCACCGTGTTTCTGGTGAGGACTCCGGAGGGGCTCTCCCGTCCCGTGTCGGTCGAGGCAGACACCAGAAAAGATGCCGCTCTCCTCAAAAAGAACCGCAAGGGAGTACTCTATACGAACGTAGTCAACAGTAAGAAATCCACCAAATTCAGTTTTGATGTTCCTGCCGAAGGACACTATTTTGTGATGTTCTACGGCAAGGTCAAAAACGGAGTTGCCGGCAAGGTCACGGTGTTCTGCGACGGCAAAAAACTCTACAAAACCCCTCTGCATGGATCATATCAGATGATGGTCACGGCAAGAGATAATACCCCGTCCTACTTCTGTCTTGCCAACTGGACACGCAAAAATATTCCGGTGAAACTCACCAAAGGAAAACACAATTTTGAAGTGAAGTACGATGTCGCGGGTTATGCTCCCGAAGGGGCTGCTCTCATTACCAGTGCTGAGCAGCTGATGTACTCCTGCACCGTGCGCTGACCTGTCGGGAAAAGAGGAACAAGATGAATATACCGGATGTTTTTTTAAAGTCTGTCGAGCTGGAAGCAAGCGATATATTCATCTCTTCCGGTAAAGTTCCGGTACTGCGGCGCAACGGAGGATTGGTACGCCTCGAAGGAGCGCAGGCTACTGCTGCTGATGAGCTGAACGGGTTCCGGAATTCTCTGCTCGATGAAGCAAAGAAGCTTGATTACGCCAAAAGCTCCGGAGCGGATGCTACTTTTATCCACGAAAACCTGCGTTTCAGGGTCAATTTTTTCGAGACAGTCAATGGTCCGGCACTTGCGGCAAGACCGGTGAAGCTTGGAAAAGATTGTACTTTTGAGCGGTATAATATTCCTGTTGAACTATTCAATAAACTCGCCGATCTCCAGCGCGGACTCGTTCTCTTTACCGGCTCCACCGGGTGCGGAAAGTCCACGACCATGAGCTCTCTCATCAATGCGATAAATCACCGCAGGAGCTGTCATATCCTAACCCTTGAGGAACCTGTCGAGTTCATCCACGAAGATGCGTGCTCTCTGATCTCCCAGCGCGAGACCGGAAATATTTCCGGAGGTTTTCTCGGAGCTCTGCGCGATGCCATGCGCGAAAATCCCGATGTCATCGTGATAGGCGAGATGCGCGACCCCGACACCGTTTCAAGTGCCATCGGAGCCGCACTCACGGGACACCTTGTGCTTGCAACGATGCACACTCTCGATACCGCAACGACTGTCGAGCGTATCATAAATATGTATCCGGAAGACCGCAGAGATCAGATCGCCGGCAGCGTCGCGCTCGCCCTCGAAGCTGTGGTATCCCAGCGTCTTATCCCGGCGGCATCTGGAGGCGGAATGGTTCCGGCGTTCGAGGTGCTTATTGGAACCGAGGTCGTCCGCAAAAATATCTCCCGTCAGGATTTCGGAGAACTTGAACGCTGTTTGAGAGCTTACGCCCATCTTGGAATGTGCGCCTTCAATGACAGTCTTTACGACCTTTACCGGCGCAACCGCATCACTTTTGAGGCCGCCGAAGAGTTTTCGGACAACAAGGACGAACTGCGTCTGATGCGCAGCGGAATAAGTTCAGGCAACGCAGGCGGACGCGGAAGTGTTTACAGCAAGACCGCATTGAGTACGGGCGAAGTCGATATGCATGACCTGTTCCGGGCGGCTGTCCGCGCCGGAGCAAGCGATCTTCTGCTGACGGCAGGAGTTGCACCTCAGCTGCGGGTAGCAGGATCGTTTGTGCCGCTTGAATTGCCTGCGCTCGACGCCAATGATACACTTCATCTGGTGCACAGTCTGCTCAGCCGCACCCAGCGGATACGGCTTGAGGAGCAGCGCAATCTTGACCTTGCAATGACAGTCAGGCTGCGCGCAAAGAGCGGGCAGAGCGAATTTGAAGAGCGCAGGTTCCGTATCAATACATTTTTTCAGCGCGGAGCGTTGGCACTTGTGGCGCGTCTGCTATCAGAGACGATTCCTGCTCCTGAGGAGCTCGGACTTCCTCCGGTGCTGCTTGAGTCCATGCAGAAAAAGCAGGGACTGATCCTCATCACAGGTCCTACGGGAAGCGGAAAATCGACCACTCTTGCGAGCATGATAGACCATATAAATAATTTTTCAGGCCGCCATATCGTGACCATCGAAGACCCGATAGAGTACATCCACCGCAACCGGCAATGCATAATCGAGCAGCGCGAGCTCGGAGACGATACTTTGAGCTTCAGCGACGGACTGCGTGCCGCAATGCGTCAGGCTCCTGATATAATCATGGTGGGAGAAATGCGCGACAGGGAGACTATTTCCGCCGCGCTGACTGCCGCTGAGACCGGACACCTCGTGCTTGCCACGCTCCACTCGAACAACGCCATGCAGACCATCGAGCGTATAATCGACACGTTTCCCGAGGGGCAGCAGAATCAGATACGCCAGCAGTTCGCAGCGACGGTTCTGGTGGTGGCGTCTCAGCGGCTCATTCCGCGTCTGGATGCTCCGGGCAGGCGCATCGCCGCCTTCGAGGTCATGGTCGGAACTTACGCAGTTCGCGCCCTCATCCGCGACAAAAAGACCCATCAGCTTGCTTCGGTTATGGAAAGCAGCTTCCGCGACGGTATGGTCACCATGCAGCGCAGCTTGAGCGACCTTGCTGAAATGGGGCTTATCGACGGGAATGATGCAAGAAATTTTGATACTGGAACCTGATCGGCTGGAAAAATCTGTTCCGCCGGTATATATTTTTAAAAGACCATCAAACTTTAACAGGAGTTTAAAATAATGCGCCAGAGAATGCTTCTTCTGCTTGCCGTAGTCTTCGGACTTCTGGCATTCGTCCTGACTTACCGTCAGATAGAGAGTGAAAAACGCCGCATCGCCGGAAGTGCAAAAGCGGTCGATCTCATCCAGATCAAACGAAATATGGTCGAGGGTGAAACCATCACCGAAAATGATGTCCAGAAGCTGCGCACCAGCCGCCGCGAGGAGGATCTGGCGGACAGCCGGGAGATTCCGTGGAGAGCACTCTATCAGGTGGTCAACCACACCCTTGACAACTCCATCGTCAAGGGGCAGATACTGCAGTACACCGACTTGAAGTCGGGAATGCGCCGCAACGGTTTCAGCGCGGTGGTGCAGAACAACTGGCGTGCAGTGTCGATTCCGGTCGATACCGTCTCTTCGGTGAATAACCTCATCCAGCCCAACGACAACGTCGATGTCATCGGAACATTCCGTTTCCCCGATGTGCGCGGAGACAGTATGAAAGATACCGTCACCAAGACTATTTTGCAGGATGTCAAAGTCCTCGCCGTCGGCAAGACCTGGCGCAGCGGGGACGGAGAGGCAGGACGCAGTTACTCCACCGTCACTTTGCAGCTTATGCCCGACGAGGTGGAAATGGTGATTTTTGCAAGTCAGAAAGGCAAAATAACCCTCTCTCTGCGCAACTTCAACGATACCAAAATATCCCGCGACATAGAGAAGCGTTCGGTCGATTTCCAGCAGCTTGAGCGGGAGATACCGGGATACAATCAGCGGCGTGAGCTGCGCCGCCACCGCGGAGTCAAGTGATCATGCCGCGTATAGAGATTTATCAGGCTGACTGCGAGCCTGTGAAGATGGATATTCCGGAGGGAGCTTATCTTGTCGGAGCAGGAAGCGACTGCCACATAAGATTATCCCGTCCCGATATTTCGCGCCACCACGCTCAGTTGGTGATATCCGCCGACCGTATCACGGTGATAGACCTCGGAAGCAGCAACGGAACCACCATCGGAAATTCGTCTGAGCCGATATTTTCCCAGCGTCCCACCCAGGTTGAGTCAGGATGTGATATGAAGTTCGGAAGAAGCACCTCCATGAAGGTGTTTCTCCCGCAGGCTGAAGGCGTCCCGGCGCAGAAGAATACTCAGCCGTCCGCTCCGCCGCCCCGTACTTCTGAGGATGTCTCCGGAGTCGTCATGCCGGAAAAGGGTGATATTCCCAAGCTCGATATTTCCGGAATTCCGGCTGCGCTCCGTCCTGTCGCTCAGGAGATAAAAAAGCAGGCGCACCGCGAACTGCTCGTGCGGCTCAATCTGAAAAAGCTCGCCCTCTCCGGAGTGTCTGAAGAGGAACTCAACAACCGCGCCGCCTCGATGGTGAAAGAGATACTCAGCCAGCTTTCGGTGAAACTTCCCGTAGGATTGCGGCTCGATATCATAGAGAAGGAGCTCATCCAGGAGGCGATAGGTCTCGGTCCGCTTGAAAATCTCATCGCCCGCGACGATATCAGCGAGATCATGGTCAACGCTCCGGATCAGGTGTTTGTGGAAAAGGGCGGAGTCATCTACCGCACCGATACCGCGTTTGCGGACGATGCCCAGGTGTTGTCAGCGATCGAGCGCATAGTCTCTCCGCTTGGCAGACGCATCGACGAGAGCAGTCCGATGGTCGATGCCCGTCTCGCGGACGGAAGCCGTGTGAATGCGATAATCCCTCCGCTTGCGCTGGGAGGTCCGTCGATCACCATCCGTAAATTTTCCCGCACTCCGCTCAAGGCGCAGGATCTGGTGAACTTCGGTTCGATATCTCCGCAGATGGTCAAGTTTCTTGCGGTCTGCGTGGCGGTGAGAAAAAACATCCTGATATCAGGAGGTACCGGCTCAGGAAAAACCACTCTGCTCAACGTCCTGAGCGGATTTCTTCCCAACCGTGAGCGTATCATCACCATCGAAGATGGTGTGGTGCGAGGTGGCGCAGGCGAGGCGGTTGTAAAGCTCCTCTGTGACCACGATATTACGACCGCTGTTACGACACTCGGTGTGGGCGATACCTTTGTCG
>SUVY01000085.1 GCA_015061775.1 Lentisphaerota bacterium
CCCCCTGAGCAGGGCAGACTGCCCTGCACCTGCACAGAGCCAATTTTTATATTGGCTCTGTGCTGCTTATGCGATGGGTATAGATGAACAGGTATATTTTTTGCGCTCATCGCGCAAACTCACGCAGTTCTTTGCGGCGGTGTTTGGCGTTTGGGTATGTTGCACGCTGTTGTTCGCGGCGTAATGCACGGCTAAGTTGTGGCGCAGACAATGGCGGGCAGAATACTTCTCCACATACATGATCTCCGTTCACTCCGTTCAACTCCGTTCTTCTCCGTTCGGGAGCCTTCCGTTTTCTCAAGCCGGACTGCGTGGCTTGGCTTCTTTCAAACAATAGAAAAAGGCTGTTGCACTCCTCTTTCGAGGTTTTGCAACAGCCTCTGATTTGATTCTCGTTAATAACAGAGAGAATTATTCAAACATGCCCATGTGCTGTTTGATGTTGCTCTGGTCAACCAGGATGTAACGGATCTTGAAGGTATCCTCGGGGGTCTTGGCTGCTTCAGCGCGATAGTCGGCTTTGATGTTGTTGATGAGACCTCCGGCGATCTCACCCTTCTCGATGTATTTGCCGAGGTTGTTGCCGCTCATGCCGCTGCTCAGCAGGAAGAGAACGGGTTTCTCGCCCTTCTGTGAGAAGTACTTCATGTTGCGCGCCTTCTGGGGAAGTCCGATGGTGGTGACGATGACTCCGGCATCGCTGTGAGCAGCGAGCAGGGTGTCCATGTCGGCGGGAGTCATGAGTTCCTCAATGCTCATTTCCTCAGAGGTCTTGGAGGGTTTCACGTTGTCGAGAACGACATTGTCGGAACCGTATCCCTCTTTGAATCCATCGAGCAGGGCGCTGCCGGTCTTGCTCTGAGCATAGCTGGGATCTGCGACGAACAGGACTTTCTTGCCCGGGGCTTTGGCTCCCAGGAACTTACCGACGACATAGCCGCGTGAGTGGGCGAATGCCATCTCTTTGTTGAGGATCTGGCTGTTGCCGCCGCCCATCATACCTTTGAGCAACATCACAGCACCGATAACGACCACGATGAACAATGCAAACGCAACCGGCTGCATCGCGGGGTTGGATTTCTGTTTTTTACTGCAGACGATCATACCGACCAGTCCGACAACCATCATTGCAATCCATACTGCCTTCATTTTTCTATCCTTTTTTTTTAGATTTATGCCCCTGCGGGCGTTTAAAAATATTGCAGGCTGTTTTACTTTACAACATATTTGCTGAAAAGTCAAATAAACTTTCACAGAAAAAGCGATTTTTCCTGCCGCAGGGAGCGTTTTTACTTTATAAAAGTGACATCGAGCACTCCGGAAGCGAGTCCGAAAGCCTCTGCCCTCAACGTGAAACCGTCTCCGGAGTCAAGACATTTCACAGCTGCGCTGATAAGTCCGGCGTACATCCTGCGGCGGCAGGACGGAACAGGAACATGGTCGGTGTTGTCTGAGCCTGTTCCGATGATCTTTCCTGCGCCGGAGACGGTGAAATCGACCTCGATTCCGGTCGCCGGAACCTCTCTGCCTTCCTCATCGAGAGCGGTGCAGGTGATGATCGCGGCGTCGAGAGCATTTCCGCGCACTTCAGGAGTCTCAAGCTTCAGAGCAAGCCTGACAGGAGTTCCGCAAGTCTCAAAGGATTTTTCAGCACAGACGACTCCATTATTGCGTCCCTCAACCCGGATAGAGCCCGGAACGTATTTCACTTTCCAGATGACCGGAACGTATTTTTCGCACTTCTGTCTGCCCTGAGATTCGCCGTTGAGGAAGAGTTCCGCCTCTTCGCAGTTGGTATAGCTCCATACCTCGATCTCCCTGCCCTCCATGCCGGGGTGCGTCCAGTGCGGAAGCAGGTGGATCATCGGCTCGTCCAGCCAATGCGACTGGTTCTGATAGAAGGCGTCTTTTCTCTGCAGAAAGAGGTCTATCGCTCCGGAAACAGATGAGAGCCGCGGCCAGACCGCCTCTCCGCGGTGCTCAAAGGCATCCCATTGGAAACCTCCGGCACACCACGGACGCTCCATGATGGTCTTCCAGGTATTCTTTCTGCCGCCAAGGGCTCCGGAAAAGTCAACTTCGCAATCGCGGGCATCCAGCCTGCCGGCATCATCGCATTTGCCCCAGTACCATCCGCGGGTGGAACCGGTCGCGCAGTTCTCGCTGGATATAAAAGGTTTGCCCGGGGTTTTTGCGTGCAGGTCGTCGAGATGAAGCAGGCAATAGTTCGCTCCTATTACTTCGCAGACCTCGTGAAGTGTCGCCTCGTAAACGTTGGTGAGAGCGCAAGTAACAAGACGGGTAGGATCAAGTTTTTTGACCAGGAACTCCATGGCGCGGTGGATGCGGTGTCCCTGCTCGATGGTGTGATAGACCATCTCCTCGTTTCCGGTTGACCAGAGGATCACCGACGGACGGTTGCGGTCGCGTTTGATGAGCATTTCAAGATGCTTCATCGTCTCCTCGTTGCTCTCGAATCGGCGGTTCTCATCGAGCACCATGACTCCGAGGGTATCGCAAGCCTCCATCACCGCGTCCTGGTGGGGGTAGTGGCTGGTGCGGTAGGCGTTGGCTCCCATCTCTTTGCACATCTGAACTTTGTATCTGCACACGTTGTCCGGAACCGCCTTGCCGGTCAAACCGCAGTCAAGGTGGGCGCAGACTCCTTTGATTTTTAGCGGTCTGCCGTTGAGATAGAAACCGGTTTCGGGACAGAACTCGGCTGTGCGGAAACCGAACTTCTGGATATAGGTATCGAAAGCTTCTCCGTCATTTCCGAAGAGCTTCACTTCAGCTGTATAGCGGACAGGGTTGTCGATATCCCACAGCTCAGGAGATTTTATTGAACAACTTCCTTTTATGATATCACGACTTCTGGCGGCGACTGCTCCGGGGAAACGGCATGAGGCTGCCTCTTTTCCGTCAGGAGCAAAGATTTTGCACCCGACCTCGAAATTACTGTCCGAATAATCGACGTTGAAAACCTCGACCTCGACCGGGATCTGCCAAATATCATCCTGCTGTTTTTTGACCGGAAGAAACACTCCGTAGAGATCGATAGCCGTCTTGGCGGTCTTCACCATCCAGACGTTGCGGTAAATTCCTGCGCCCTGATACCACCAGCCCTCCCGGGAGTCCGGATCGACGTGGACAGCAAGAACATTGTCCTTGCCGAAGTTGACGATATCGGTGATATCCACCTCAAATGAGGCATATCCGGAGGTACTGCGATAGAGGAAACAGCTGTTGAGGTAGATCTCGGAGTTTCCCGTAACGCCTTCAAAATATATGATTATACGTTTGCTGCGATCCTCTTCGCCGAGGGTGAAGTGCTTGCGGTACCAGGCGTCGTGGTATTTAAAGAAGCCCAGCGCACCGACCTCGAGCGGATCGGGAGTCTGCTCTATTATATAGTCATGCGGAAGATCGACGCTCTTCCATCTCTCAGGAGTCAGTTCTCCCACCAGATCCCAATGCTCGGGCATATCTATATGGTCGCGCACTCCCGGACCCCATTTCAGACGCTCGGTCTTGGCGGCGAGATAGGTTCCTGATTTGGTTTTGACAAAACGCTCTTCCGGAACCTCTCCGAGAAAACGCCAGTCGCGGTTCATTAAAATTTTTTCTCTCATAATACACTCCGTTGCAGAAATTTTTTTGCGTTGTTTTTAGTATAGCGTTTGAATTATCATTTTTCAATGATATATTTGTCGCATAGATTATACAGTTGTTGCTTGGAGGTATTTTTATATGATGGAAACAAGAGAAGTATGGCTGTTCCGTAACTCCTTCCCCGGAGTCAAACTGCCCTTCTATCCGCGCGGAGGCGGGATAAACTGCTTTTCTCCAGGCAAAACTGAGGAACACTCACCTCAGGATTTTTGCGAAATATGCTGGGTCGCCCGCGGAAGCTGCATCTTTGACTTCGGAAACATCCGCGCTGAAGTGCACTCCGGAGAGTCGATTTTCCGCCTGCCCGGTGAACGCCGCTTCAAACAGGTGTCCGGCAGGGAAAATGCCGTGATATACTATGTCACTTTTGATGGAAAAAATGCCTCCGAAATCATGCAGAGCTTCGGATACAAACGCGGAGCTATCCCCTCAGGCAAGTGCCCCGTGATACTGTTCGACCGCATATTCAGAGACCTTGTATCCACTTCTGAGAACGACTACCGCAAGCTGTGCGCAAGTTACCTTGAACTTATGGCGAAGATGGCTCCCTCCCCGCCGGAACCGGAAACGTCTTCCTTTCTGCACGAGTGTCTGCACCGCATAAAACTCAACTCCGCCGACTGCAATTTCAATATAAATGCCCTCGCCGACGAACTCGGAGTCCACCGCTCGACCATCAACCGCGCCATAACGCTTGAAACAGGACTTACTCCGCATAAATATCTGGAAAACTGCCGCGTGGATTACGCTGTTGAGCTCCTGGTCAACAGTAATGTTCCCATAAGCGAAGTGGCGCGTTCAGCCGGATTTTCCCGTACAAACTACTTCTGCAGGATCATCAAACAGCGTACAGGAATGACTCCGGGAGAGCTTCGTAAAGCCCCGAAATAGGTTAAAAAGTCCTCACCGCACAATTCTCTCCGCTGGAAAAAGACATTCGCGCAATATTGAAGCTGTCCTTGAGCAGGCTGTGGAATATCTCTATTAAATTTTCACAGGTCGCTGCCTTGCTGGTCACCACGATACGGCACTCCGGATAGGCGGTGGCAAGGTCGTTTTCAAACGGTCTTCCGAGATTTCTGTTGTGCGGAGCACCGTAACGGATCTTCTGATTTTCGTAGATGGCGAGGATCTCCGAAAGCAGCGGGTCCTCTCTCTGCAGTATCAGCGCGTGATCGAAGCATTTGAGATAGTCCCACACTCCCCGTTTGATACCGGCGCACGGATGGACAAAGCCGGTCGTGGGATCCACCTCTCCGCCGATCTCAACGGTAAGGACTCCGCTGTGACCGTGCAGATACTGCGCCTCTCCCTGATACTTGTAAAAACGGTGCGCATATTCGATTCCCATACTTGCCATAGACGTATTCATTTTGTTTTCCTCTCTGGTTGCTCCTCCCGCAAGTTCATTGTAATACAAAGAAGAAAAAAATCAACCTTCTCCCGCCTCAAATGTTGACAAAATGTCCCAATTTCAGGAGCGGAACATCTCCGCTGAAACAAAAAACTTTTGGAGAATTATATATGAATACCATTTTCGATTCGCTTGAGGAATTTCCAACCCAGACGATTGACCGCTATTTTGACGGTCTTCCCATCTGGAAAACCGGAACCGTCAAAGCCCGCATCATCACCGAATGCAGCAATCTCTCAGAAAAAAATGATGCCGAAGTAAGCAGCTCCGTCATCTGCCTCATTCCTCCCGATCAACCCAAACCTCTCCCCGGAAGCCGCATCGATATCCACGGAATAACCTACGACATCGTGTCCGTCGAATCCCGAAACAACATCTCCGGAGAACTCATCGCCTACCGCTGCCGCTGCGGCCGCGTTTGATCGCACGCTTTTTTTGTTCGTGGAAAGGGGTGGTGGTGGTCTTGGGGAAGGGGAAAACTTCTTTTCGCGGGAAAAGAAGTTTTCCCCTTCCCCAAACCCCATCCCTTTTCAAGAAAAGCGGGGTACTTTTGCGCCTTCCGTTGGTCGGCGCGGAATGGTATGCTCTTTTGCCCTTCCCTTTTCGAGAAAAGCGGGGTACTTTTGCGCCTTCCGTTGGTCGGCGCGAAATGGTATGCTCTTTTGCCCTTCCCTTTTCGAGAAAAGCGGTGTTCTTTTGCGCCTTCCGTTGGTCGGCGCGAAATGGTATGCTCTTTTGCCCTTCCCTTTTCGAGAAAAGCGGTGTTCTTTTGCGCCTTCCGTTGGTCAGCGCGGAATGGTATGCTCTTTTGCCCTTCCCTTTTCGAGAAAAGCGGGGTACTTTTGCGCCTTCCGTTGGTCGGCGCGGAATGGTATGCTCTTTTGCCCTTCCCTTTTCGAGAAGGCTCTGTTTCCGACAAAGGCAGGTAAAAGTAAATAAAAAAGTTTTTCGCTTTTCTTGAAAGGGTGAGAGGGGCGCGGGGAGAGCGGGAAAACTTCTTTTCTCGCGAAAAGAAGTTTTCCCGCTTTCCCCGCACTTTTTTTTACATTCAACTGTTTTTGCACATCTGGAACGTCAGACCGTATTTTTCCAGATATTTGCCCAGGCGGTCGGAGTCGTTGGTTGTATTGCGCTGCTGACGCGATACTGCAAAGAGTTTTTTCCCTGCCTCGGCACGGCTGCGGCTTGCACGGCATACGTCCACGACTCTGGAAAGCTGGCATAAGTCAAATTCATCAAACCTTTCCTGATAATCAGCCCCCAGAAGTTTGCTCAGACGCTCTTCTCCGGAAGGACGTTTCTGATTTTTACGCAGACGGTCTATCTCGTTTTTCACTACTTTTTCGTCGATGCGCCCTCCGTTGGAAAGTGTCGCCATCCGGGTCACAAGGGCATTGAGATCGCGGAAATTCCCTCTCCATAAAGTTTCCGGATCGAGAGCATAACGCATAAATTCCGCCCGGGCCTCTTTGTTGAAGGTGATATGTTTTCCGCTTTTTTCAGCGAAGCATTTGAGCTCGTAATCCAAATTGGGCTCGATATCCTCTCTCCGGTCTGCCAGCCCCGGAAGCTGAAAGTCCCATAAATTTATCCGCGCCAGCAGATCGGAACGGAAACGTCCTTCACAAACTTCCTGCTCCAAATCCCGGTTGGTTCCGCAAATAAGTTCAAAATTGCTTTCGCTTTCACTGTCAGAACCCAGCGGAAAAAATTTCTTTTCCTCGATAGCCCGCAGCAGCATCGCCTGTTCATCAGCTCCCAATTCGCCTATTTCATCAAGAAAAAGAATACCTCCGTCCGCCTTTTTCAGCAACCCCGGACGGTCGGACGCAGCTCCGGTAAAAGCTCCCTTCTTGTGCCCGAAAAGCACACTCATAGCCTGATCGCCGCGCAGAGTGGCGCAGTTGACGTTGACAAACTCCCCCTTGATTTGATTGTTGAGCTTTTTGAGTTCGTAGATACGGCGGGCAAGCTGGGACTTTCCAGCTCCGGTCGGACCGGTAAGCAGGATCGGCTCGGAAGAGCGGATCGCCACCCGCTCAATAGTTTCGATCAAATCATTGAACTGTTTATTTCCGGTAGCGATTCCGGATTTGAGAAAATCAAGATCGTTTTCCCGCTCAACGGCAAAGCGTTTGGCGAGCATATCGTAGCGTGAGAGGTCAAGGTCGATGATATTATATGAACCCTCAGGACTGCTTCCGGGATGAGTCTGTATCAAACGCCCGGGAAGATGATGTGATTCATTCAGGAGAAACAGACAAATTTGTGCCACATGCGATCCGGTGGTGATGTGTATATAATAGTTGTCATCTTCTCCGGAAAAATCATGACTGCGGCTGTATTCATAGAGTTTACTGTAAACTTCCTCAAAATCCCACGGGTCATCCATATCGATCGCTTCCGGAATCACCTCAGTCGATGGAGAACATTGTTTTATATCCTCAACGACGCGCTTCTTCAACCCCTCAAATTTAGGCTGATATATCAGATGGTAACGGTCAAAATGCAAATCACTCTGCATGGCAAGTGCAACAGAAGGTCTCCAGACGTTCCAGCGCGCAAGCCCGCGCGTCTTGCCGGCACCGTCCAGAGTTGAACCCAAAAGCGAAACCAAAACATTCATGATATAAATTCCTATATCTGCATATAATATTTTATATGTTTTAATGTATCACGGTTTTGAGAAAATACAAGTGTCCAAAGAAACTGATGAAAAATTTACGCTCAAAAAAAGAAATTTTCTCGAAAAATCGTCTTTTTCATCAATGTTGGCACGCCTTTTGCTAAATGTGATGGCAGAAAAGAAAACCCTGCGCAAAACAAATAACGAAAGGACAAAAAATTATGCTTATAACATTAGCACAAGCCCTCAAAGAAAAGAACCGCATCTCCGGCGAACTCAATAAATTGTGGTGTCTGGTTCAGCGCGAAAATGCGTGCTGGGAAAACCGCACCCGCAGTATCGATGTAAATGAGGCCATGCAAACGATCAATGAGTACACTCAGAAACTTATTGAACTCAAAACCAAAATCGGTAAAGCCAACGAAGGCAATCTTGAAAACATGTACTCCCTTGAAGAGTACAAAAGCCAGATCAGCAAATACGGCAGTATCGATACCGACGAGGAAGTGCGTTTTCTGGGCGAACACGAAGACCGCACGCTTGCCAAAACTTGCGTGATAAAAAACAGTGAAGTGCTTAAAATGCAGAAGAGTTTGCAGATAAAATGCAACCAGCTTCAAGATGAGCTTGATACTTATAATGCAACTCACCAGATCGAATTTGATACTCCGCTGAAATGATCGGCGTTGTATAAAAGTCAAACTGGCATTTTTTGTTGGTTTGCCAAAGAGAAACCTGCTGCCCGACTCCAGGAGACTGATATTGATAACGCTTTGCAGAGGGATTCTGCAATCAAGATTTAAGGGTTAAGGACTTAAATATCAAGCATCACTCCTCAATACTTAAAACTTTTTTTGGCGGGCAGGGGTTTCTCCCCGGAGAACAGCTGCGGAAAGCTGCTTCTCCGGGCTCTTTTCAACAAAGCTTTGTTCCCGATATGGGGAGATGATGCGGGGAAAGCGGGAAAACTTCTTTTCGCGAGAAAAGAAGCCGAACGTCGGCTTCGTTATTCTTGTCCCCTTGTCCCTCCATAGCCTTGGCGACGGTGGATCTCACCCTTTCAAGATATTATGAGAGACACAAGAGGTCTCTCATTTTTTATGCCTGAAAACAAAAAGTGGTTTGCCTCTTGATAAAAACGGATTTATGTTAATCCAAGAACACCGAAGTCGCATAC
>SUVY01000013.1 GCA_015061775.1 Lentisphaerota bacterium
TCAAAATCATGTGTCCAGAGGTGCAGGGGACTCTCCCCTGCCGGGAGATTTTTAAGAGGCAAGCAGCCTCTTAAACTCCCTCACCATACGATGCTGAAACAATAAGGTTTTGCAACAGCCCCTTTTTTTATCCGGTTTTAAATAGTAAATCAAGTTTGCAATGTGTCGGCATTTGTGCTAAATTATGCCTGTCACAGAAATTCCGGAATAAGGAGAATATTTTTTATGAACGTCGCAAATGTCATCAAACGAGCACGCCGCGGAGACGCCTTGAACATCGTGTTTTTCGGAGGTTCTCTCACTTGGGGAGCAAATGCCTCCGACCCCAACGTTACCAGTTGGCGGGCTTTGACCATGCGGCGGCTCTGTGAGATGTATCCGCAGGCGCGTTTCAGCGCCAAGGACTCCGCTATCGGAGGAACCGGCAGTACGCTCGGAGTTTTCCGTCTCGAGCGCGATGTTTTCAAATACTCTCCTGATTTAGTTCTGCTCGACTTTACGCTCAACGACAATCTTGGCGGCTCTGAAGAGGGAATAAACGATATAAAAAATCACTCCTACGAGAGAATAATCCGCGAGTGCATCGCGCGCAAAGTCGCCGTTCTTCCTGTTTTTCTCACCGCCAAACGGCACACCGCAGCTGAAGATATATCTGTCTTCAAACGCCGCCTTGAGCATATTCAGCTCTTTGAAAAATACCAGCTCGAATATGCCGATGTGCTTGGAGTCATGAACAGAAAATTCCTCTCCGGCTCGCTTGACCTTGACGCGTTATGGCCTCCTGAGCTCGGAGACGTGACCCATCCCCACGATATCGGCTACGCCGCATACACCGAGGCGTTTTTTGAAGAGTGGCAGCGGATTGAAAACTCAGCAGAGAAGATTCCTGTTCTGCCCGCTGATTTCATCTCTGGAACCAAATACAGCAATACCCTGAGAGTCGATTTGCACAAATACGATATTCCGGGATGGAAAACCGATTATCCGTGCGTAGTATCCGACTGTTACGACTGGCTTTCAAGCCGCTGGCTCGATAAGGTCATCACTCAGCGTATTTCAGCCGGTTCAGCCGCAGTACCCCTGACTTTCAAGCTGAGGGCGGCACGCGCCGCAGCGATGATCGAGACATACCCTGACTCAGTAAGTTTTTCCGTCTCGGTCAACGGAGGAGCTCCGCAGCCCGTCAAGACCCGCAGCGTGCTCCGCTCCCAGCTGCACTTTGTTATGCTCGCGGATAACCTCAATGAGGATGACGAGAGCGTCATCACCGTTATTCCGGACACTCCTGAAAAAGAGAGCGTCCTGCGTTTCGGAGCGCTTTTGCTCAACAGTTCCAAAGACATCACATTTGAGTTGTAATAAAGGAGATTTTTTTATGGCAGGCAAAGAAAAAGCAAGCCGCAAGGTGAAAAAAGCTCTGGACTCAAAAGAGCGTATCGATTTGTGTCTCTCAGAAATCCGCAAAATGAAATGTGAGATGACTTTTGTAACATGCGGATTACCCGTATGCGACCATGATTTTGTATCTGTTAACATAGTTTGTCTCGATAAAAAAACAAACACCGTTTTTTCATCATTGCAGCTTGGAGAATATGATTTTTCCAGCCGTCGGGACAAACTTCTCGTGCGCGGGCAGAAGAAAATAGTTGAGTTTGTCTGCGGACTTCCGGACGGCATTGGTGCTTACAACATAAAAGTCACCGGCGAGCCGGAAAAGCTGATCGTCAAAGTTGAAGAGTTTTTGAGAACTTTAAACACGAAATAATGATGCTTCCTGAAAAACTTCCTGAAAAACTGCTGCTGGAGATAACACCCAAATGCAATTACTCCTGCCCGTTCTGTTACTGTCTGTGGCATGAGTATCCGGAGTTATCCCGTCATGTGATGACCAACCGTCAATGGAAACAGGTGATTTCCGAGGCGGTCGGCAAAGGCTGCCGCAGCTTCCTCTTTACCGGCGGAGAACCGCTGCTCAGGCGCGGGTTTACTGATTTGATATCGCACGCCCGCAGTTTTCCTGATGTGCAGCTTGAACTCTTTACCAATGCTTCGCGCATGACACCTGAGCTTCTGCAATACTTCAAACAGCAGCGTGTTCGTCTGGCAACCAGTTTGCAGGGACTCAATACCTATGGCGAAATGACCGGAACAAAGCGCAAGTTTTACCGTACCATAGACTTTATAGCCGAGTGTAGCGAAATGAAGTTTCCCTGCTCCGTCGGAGTTACCGTGACTTCACAAAACATCATTGAAGCCGAGAACATCGTCAGCGCGGCGATTTTTGCCGGAGCATCTGTCGTTCAGGTATCCGTATTTATGTCCACAGGACGCGGAAAAGCAAATTCTTATTTGAGGATATCCCCGGAGGACTGGGAGCAGCTCAAAGAGCGTCTCAAGCGTCTTCCCGGAGCTTCCGCAGTTATGTTTGGCGATGAGTTTGAGTGCGGCTGTATGGCAGACAGCAATTACAAGTGCCCCGCCGGAAAATCCTTCGGAGTAGTTTCTCCCAACGGCACATTCCGCAAGTGCCTGCATTATTATAAGCCGAAAACTGATTTCTGAATACTTGATACAAAAAAAGGCTTGCGATACTCCCGCAAACCGTTCTTATGGCACTCTTAAACGCCCTATATAATGTCACCGTTCCCAGTATTTCGCTTTTCTTGAAGTGGGAAGGGGGCGCGGGGGAAGGGCGAAACCTCTTTTCTCGTGAAAAGAAGTTTCGCCCGTCCCCCGCATCATCTATCCATATCAGGAATAGAGACTATATCAAAAAATGGAGCCGACTGTCGGACTTGAACCGACGACCTGCTGATTACAAGTCAACTGCTCTACCAACTGAGCTAAGTCGGCGTTTCGTCTAATATACTTTCATAAGTATATTTTTTCAAGCGTTTTTTGCATATTCCTGAAGTTTTTGTACCTCTTCAAGCCAAATTGTTTCATCAATGGTCTCGAGGATAAGCGGAATATTGTCAAATCGGCTGTCCTGCATGATCCATTTGAATGTGGACCATCCGAGATTTCCCTCTCCGAGGCTGTGATGGCGGTCGAGGCGGCTGCCGAGAACTCCTTTTGCGTCGTTGAGGTGCATTCCTTTGAGGTATTTGAAGCCGATTTTCTTCTCAAACTCGTCGAACACCTTTTCAAACCCCTCAGGAGTGGATAGATCGTAACCCGCGGCAAAAGCGTGGCAGGTATCGATACAGACTCCGACCGACTCCGGCCGCTCCGTCTGCTCAAGCATGGAGGCGAGCTGATCGAAATTGTATCCGAGATTGCTGCCCTGTCCTGCCGTATTTTCAAAGACGGCGGTGACTCCGGGAACCTCATCGACAGCGGTTCTTACGCTCTGGGCGATAAGTGATATACACTCTTCTTCGCTGATGAGTTTCAAGTGGCTTCCCGGATGGAAATTGAGCCGGTTCAAACCAAGCTGCTGACAGCGGCGCATCTCATCGATAAAAGAGTTGAGGCTCTGCTTGCGTTTTTCAGGGTCCGGCTGTCCGAGATTGATGAGGTAACTGTCGTGGGGCAATATCATATCCGGAGTATAGCCGCACATCGCACAGTTTTCCTTGAACTTTTCGATGCTTTCGGCTTTGAGCGCAGGCGCAAACCATTGACGCTGATTTTTGGTAAAAAGCGCGAAAGCGGTCGCATTGATGTTTTTGGCATTCAAAGGAGCGTTTTCCACGCCCCCCTGAGTGCTGACATGTGCTCCGATATACTTCATGAAAGAAACCTCTCTTTAAAGTTCTTTGGTTGTCGCATCCTCTGCGATAAAGAAGTTGTCTCCCCACACCTCCTGGATTGCGGCTTTTGCTCCATGATAATCGTTAAGGATATGTCTGCCGTTATGGGTATATCCGATTTGTTTCACAGGATAATTTTTGAGAGCTTTTGCCACATCAGCCGGGTGGTGGTGTCCTGTTTCCGCCAGAATGAGATCGCAGCCGTCGGACAGAAAATCTTTGATGTCGTCGGTGCTTTTGATGTCTCCGGTGAAGATGACGGTCTTGCCTTCGCAGGTTATGCGGAAAGAGTAACTTTTCCAGACTCCGTCTTCCGGAATTCCAAGATGCAGATTGTGTACTGTTTCAACTTTGATGTTTTCATCCTGATAGAGTAAACCCTCGCAGGTGGTCTGCGCCTGATAATTCACATTGTTTTTGAAGGAAAAAGCGTAATCGAAATCACAGCCGAGCCCGAGCGAGGAATTCCATATCCTCATGTCGGGAACAAAAGCCCTGATCGTATCAAACTTCGGTTTTGTTTTGCGGACGATCGCAAGTTTTGGAACAGTAAAGAGCAGATGCGGAAGACCTCCGCAATGGTCGATATGCGGATGTGATATGAAGATCGCCCGTAAATTAAGCAGGTCGATTTTCATAGTCTGCCATGCGGTATAAGCGCAGCTTTCTCCGGCATCAAATTGATACAGAGCCTTGTTTGTTTCAATAATAAACGCTGTATGACGGCGGCCGGGCAGGGGTTCCGTTCCGGCACAAGTACCAAGAAAATGTATTTTCATTTACTTTATCAACTTTTTGAAAAATTTACCAGTTCCATCAGAAATCGATTCAGCAGTATTTCCGATTCCTTTGCTTATTTCTGAAGCGGAGTCGCCAAGAAAAGAGCCGGCATTTTTCAGCGAGTCTCCCAGCGCACCTCCGACACCAGCACAGGCATCGAATACCGAGGTGAGGATCTTGACGAAAACCGTATTGATGGTTTGCGGGATGGTCAATCCCTTGCCGACATCGGTCATGCTGATCGGAACCAGCGGAACCTTCGCGGTAAGTTTGAGCAGAGCGTTGGAAAAGGAGATATTGTTGTTGTTGATAGTGAGTTTCCTGATCACCAGCTGCTGTTCGTTTTCGCTTTCATCTGCATTGACGTCACTGTTTTGGTCATTGGGGTCTTCTGCCGGAACCAGACGCGCGACGTTTTCCTGAATTACTCCGAGATTTGTCTTGTTGAGTTTTGCCTCAAGATCGACCTGCATACCGGTCACAAGGATTTCGTTGACAACGATCTCATTGGTGAACAGAGACGGAATCGAAATATCGACATAGACTCTTTCAAGGCTGAACGCGTAGGGATTATGGAATCCCTCCGGGTTTGCAACGGTCAACCCCTGAATATCTACCTTTCCGGTGAGGGAACTGGAAAACTTTTTCAGTTCGACCTTTGTTCCGACAATAAACGTTCCTGCATGAGTGACAGCCGCAGTTATAAAGATGTCGCGGAAAATCAGAAGCAGAGCAAGCAAAGCAAGAATGACTCCGGCAGTCCATATAAGGATGCGGCGTATTTTTTTGCATTTGCAGGGTTTCTGTTCAGCGGCCTTTTCCTGTCCGCAGCAGCACTCTTTTTCGCAGCAATCATCTGCCGGATTTTGAATGTTTTTTTCTTCGGTTGGTTCACTCATTTGTTTTTTCTCCATATTTTGCAGCAAGTTTACTCAATGCGGCGATCTGTTTCGGAGACAGGGTTTTTCCATCATCGAACTGTTTTTTTACTGACTGGAAAAACTTTTTGTCATCGAATGAGAACCTGCCTTTTCTGACCGGTTCTTCCCAGTTTTTGACTTTTGACAGATTTTCGATCAGGAGTTTGACATCAGCTTCCGGAGTTGCTGCGGGCTGCTCAGCGTTTTCGCTGCCCGTATTCTGCGGAGCGTCGCTTTTGAGTATTTCAAACACCAGATCTCTATTGGTCAACTGAGCTTGATATTTTTCCGCCATCTTGGTAAGTGCCGCACTCTGGCGGTCGCTCAGCAGTTTTCCGGAAAGAGCCTGTTTTTTCAGCGAATCGAAGAACTTTTTGTCATCATAAGTCATTCTGCCTTTTTTGATCGGCTCATCCCATTTTACATTGTCGAACGCGGCAAAGAGTCCGGCATAGTCGATCTCTTTTGCCTGAGCGGCGGATTTTTCCTGTTCGATGGTCTTTTCTTTGAGTTTCACAGCCTCTGTTTCCAGCAGGCTGCGGAGTGTTTCCGGCAGGGAACTCAGAGATTGTGCGGAGAAGCTGTCAAAGTAGCGGGCAGCAAGGTTTATGAGTGCGCTGTACTGTTTCGCGCTGATCTTGTGGTCGGCGTCATATTTTTCGCGCACAGAGCGGACAAAATCCGCGTCATCATAGGTTCTTCTTCCGACCTTGCGGGCAGGAGCGTAGGAGACGTTGTCGAAAAGCGAGAGCATAGCCTGCGCGTCGGAGGCCTCAGGAGCACCCACATTTTTAGCCTCCTGCACCCAGTTGATGAATTTGCCGTAAAACTCCTGCATCATATCGACCCAGGGCTGCTTGCCTTCTTCAACCTGATCGAGTTTTTCCTCCATCTGGGCGGTGAAGCCGATATCGAAAAGTTCCGGAAGTCTGGAAACGAGAAAGTCATTGACCTTTATTCCGAGTTCAGTCGGAATAAGTCTGCCCTGATCGCGTTTGACATACTCCCTGTCCTGAATGGTACGCATGATGGTTGCGTAAGTTGACGGACGTCCGATACCGTTCTCTTCGAGAGCCTTGATGAGACTCGCCTCGTTGAAGCGCGGAGGCGGTTCCGTGAACTTCTGCGCGCTGTCAAATTTGGAAATCACTACCTGCATACCGGTAGCAAGCCTTGCGAGCACAGGAGACTCATCTTTCTCCTTGGTCTCTTTGTCCGCATATTCATAAAGCTTGGTGAAACCGGGGAACGTGACTACCGAACCCACCGAACGGAAAGTAAACAAATTATTGTCAGCTCCCGAAATATTGGTGTCAACGGTGGTCTGATCGATGCGGCAGCAGGACATCTGACTTGCGACAAAACGCTTCCAGATGAGGGTATAGAGTTTGAGCTGAGTCGGATCGAGATAGGGAGCGACGGACTCAGGAGTGCGTCTGACATCAGTCGGACGGATAGCTTCGTGAGCCTCCTGGGCTGCGGCCTTATTTTTATAGAAATTGAATTTTTCCGGAGCGTAAGCAGCACCGTAGGTTTCGGTAATGAACTCTTTTGCAGCGAACTGCGCCTCTTTTGCGATGGTGACTGAGTCGGTTCTCATATAGGTAATAAGACCGACTGCGCCCCCGTTTCCGAGTTCGACTCCTTCATAGAGCTGCTGGGCGCAACGCATGGTTCCGGTCGCGGACATACGCAGATTTGAGCTTGCCGCCTGCTGGAGAGTACTTGTGGTAAACGGTGGTGCAGCAAAACGGCGTCTTTCCTGGCGGTTGATTTCCTCAACCTTCGGAGCAGAGCCGTTCAAAACTGCGTTTTTAAGGAAAAGGGCATCCTTTTCATTGGTGACCTTGAAGTCTTTTCCGTTGATTTTAAACAGACGTGCGTGATAGATACCTGCAGCGGAAGCGTCGAATTCGACCGCAAAGTTCCAGTATTCTTCCGGAGTGAATGCTGCGATCTCCCGCTCTCTCTCGACCACGAGTCGGAGTGCTGCAGACTGCACGCGTCCGGCACTGCTGCCTTTTTCGAGCTGTCTCCACAGCAGAGGACTGGTTTTGTATCCCACGATACGGTCGAGCACGCGTCTTGCCTGCTGGGCATCGACCAGATCCGGATCGATCTCGCCGCGGTTGGCAATGGCATTTTCAATGGCTGTGCGGGTGATCTCATGGAAAGTTACCCGGTAAAACGGAGCCTTGGTCGATTTCTGTAAAACATCCTTCAAATGCCACGCAATAGCCTCTCCTTCGCGGTCAGGGTCGGGAGCAAGATATATTTCATCGGCTTTCTTTGCCGCATCCCGGAGACGTTTCACGATGCTTCTGCTTTTGGGGGTGTCAACATACTGGGGAGTAAAATCATGTTCGATATCAACTCCCAGATCATGTTCCGGAAGGTTTCTGATATGTCCCATTGACGCAATAATGGTGTAGTCTTTTCCGAGCATTTTGCCAATGGTATTGGCTTTGGTCGGAGACTCGACGATCAGCAGTCTGTTCATTTTTGTTGTTTATCCGTAAATATTTATCTTAATACTAATTACTCTTCTTACGCGCGTGTGCGCCTGCGCATACGCCTTATAATCTACAATAGCCGTAGAAAACGTTTTTGTCAAGTGTTTTAAATATTTTTTGACAAAAGCCGCAAGATCAGAGCACCGGAGGAGTGAATTCCGAGTCCGCGATCTGAGCATCCAGCTTGTAGTAAATAGTCTTCTGTTTCTGGCTGTCATCTCCGGTTGTTGCAACGGATTCGTCTGCTATTCTGACTCCTTCATAGAGACTGTAGCTTTTCATGACGGTATCGGTTTTGACGGTTCCCGCCGGAAGCTTGAGAGATACTCTCATACGTGCAGTAAGAAAAGTATCGGCATCTATGTATATTTCTATAATATTATCAGGATTGTTGCTGCAAGTCAACTTATAGAAGGAGTCCTCAGCGGTGGTGCAGCGTTCGAGTTTGACGTTTTTGAACACATCCGTATAGCGGCTTGCCGGAGTATTCAATCGGGTGAGTGTCCTGATCTGCTGCATGTTCTGCGGAGCGATCGGCATGACTTTTCTTGATTTGTAGTCGATGTTCCATGCGCTTGAACCGTTGATGATATAGCCTGATATGGGCTCTCCTTCAATGGAAACAGTGCATTTGAGCTTGTCAGGACGTCGGTATTTGAGCTCGATGATCTTTACAGGAGTTCCTCCGAAAATACTGTCATCTGAGACTTGCTGGCGCATGATATAACTTTCAGCCTTGGCAAAGCGTCCATCCGGATCTGCAGCCCTGTCTTTCTTGCTCTGGAGCTGCTCAAGCGTTATATCAGACGGAGACACACTTTCGAGAATACTGGTGCATCCAACGGCAAGTATCAGCAGCGTGGCTGACATAAAAAGATTTAATTTTTTCATCATTTTATTTCCTGAAGTTAATGTATGATATCAAAGAGTCAAAAGCAGTTTTATAATATTTTCCCTCAATTCGGTCGCTGAGATGAAAAGATGGGCATTCCAGCCGTTTGAAATGGCACCGTCGATCAACTCCTTGCGGTCGTCGGTATATATGAGGGGCTTTCCGTATTTTGCTTCAAAGGCATCGAAGAGCACTTTTGAAGGCTTGTATGCGGCGTAGTCAAAGCTGTAAATGCCGTCAAAACGGCGCATTTCCGGAAACATTTTGCGACTGACTTCAAGGTGACAGGAAGATATATCCGAGAAAAATACCGGCATGACTCCGAGCGACGGAAGTTCTCTCAACAGCTCCCTCATTCCGGGAACAGGTTCGATAAGAATTGAGTTGAAGAGTTCTTTCAACTTGGCTTTATCGGTATTTCCGCACTCAGGCATGGATCGCAGATTGCTGAAAAACTCATCCTCAGTTATTTTTCCAAACTCAAAAAGTTGAACTTGAGCTATGAGCTTTTCGCATTCAGGAGAGTTGATATCGAATCCCATGTTTTTAAACGGAATATTTTTGTCTATTGCGATACAGACGTTACCGATGTCGATTGCGGCATATTTCATAATTGAGCGAGCTCCTGCGCGTAGTTACTGAGAGAGTTGTCTCTTGCTCCCATTATAACGACGATATCTCCTTTTCTGCCATTGTCGTTTATGAATTGACGGAGCGAGGAACGGTCGGGGAAAACCATATACTTGTCCGGAGTTGAACTTTTTTCTTTCCAGTCAGCGCAAACCTCGGTCGAGGACGGCTTTTTGCTGGAAGTTCCTCCTGCATAATACGGTTCAAGCAGACAGAATATATCGTCTTTGTTCAAAACATGTTCCAGAGTGGAAAACAGTTCGTCTCTCATAAATCCGAATGGACCATAACCATGCGGCTGGAATATGGCGATCACTTTTCCGGAGGCAAGACTCTGCATATTGCTCAGGCAGGAGGCGATTTTTTCCGGATTATGAGCGTAGTCATCGTAAACCTGAAAACCGGCTTGGCTTGTGCCGGCAAAATCGGTGCGTCGTTTTATTCCATCGAAACGCAGAATGGCTTTTTCGGCATCTTTTCTGGAAAATCCCAGCATCTCCAGCGTGCAGATGATGGCAAGGGCATTTTTCGCCATGTGAAATCCGCTTTGCGGAAGGATGTGTTCATCATTGCTTCCGCTGAATTTCACGCGGGGAACAGGAGCTCCAGAGCTCTTGTCAAGAGCGTACTCTGAAACGGAATATTTTGCGTCAGGGCAGATATCACTTTCAAAAACAGCCACTTCCAGATGCGGCGGAATAAATGATTTGACTTCATTGTAAACGCTGCGGTCGAGGACAGCTCCCTTGCGGGTATTCTGCAGAAACTTGCCAAAAACTTCAGCGAGCTCCTCTTTGCTGTAGTGGTCGGTTCCGATATTGAGTATGACGGCGTAATCGGCGGAGTAGTTGAGCAGACTTTTATCGCTTTCGTCAGCTTCAAAGACAAAGAATCTGCCTTTGCCTCCGCGGTAATTGCCTACGCAGGTGTCGGATACAAAGCGTTTGGAGACAGCTCCGTTGAGTGAGCGCGGATCATCTCCAATATTGAGCAGAGCTTCTGCAAGATAAGCTGTGACGGTGCTTTTTCCGCAGCTTCCTGTGACGGCAATGGAAAGCTGTGTGCTGCCGGTTTGAGCAATGAGTTCTGCAAGCAAAGCTGAGCGGTGAAGCCGTTTTATTCCCTTTCCTGAAACGAAGTCCGGATTATCCTCTTCGATCGCGGTGGAAAAAACCAGCGCGTCCGGCGTTCCGGCGTCGATATAGGAACCATCCTGCGGAAAAATTTCCACTCCGGCATTCTTCAGCGGTTGAATGATATGACTGTTTTCGGGGTTGGCGGCACCGCGGTCGCTGCCTGTTATGCGGTGACCGAGATCTTTAAAAGCTGCGGCGAGACCGCTCATGCCGATACCGCCTGCTCCGATAAAGTGTAAATGCATATCAATATCTCCCGTTTCTCTGCGCAGGGGCAGTAAGTTTCAATACCAGTTGTTCGAGGGTGATGCGGCTGTTGCCGCCTCCGGAAACCATGCTGCGCGAGGCGTCTCTGATGAGCGAAAGTTTTTCTGCCAGCTCTTTTCCGGAGTATCCTGCTGCGCTTTCACATACTTTAAAGGCTCTGAACGGATGCAGTTTCAGCAGAGCGTTTCCCGGATTGGCTGCGCGGACATCGTCCGGAATGTTGTCAAAAGTGCGGGCGTTCACCCTGCCTTTTATGTTCAATTCCTCCATGGCAAGCTTGGTCTGCATTATCTTCTGGAATTCTCCGGAGAGCATAGCCATGATTTTTATTTCAGGCTCCTTCTGAGCGAGAAGTGCATTGAGCAGTCTCAGCGCATCGAGCCTGTTTCTGGAAGTTATTGCGGAAGTAAATTCCCACGATATCGCTTCAAATGTTCTGCTGACAACCGCTCGGCAGTCTGCGAGCGTTATCATCGGACGGTTTCCCGTGTAGCAGTACAGTTTTTCAAGTTCGTTGGCAAGGTTTCCGGAAGAGCTGTTCACAGCTTCTACAAGGAATTGTACTGCATCCGGTTCAAACCGTTTTCCGCATTTCTGACACCAGTTGAAGATATCCTGCCTGCGGTTTTCGGAAAAGTTTTTGTCATTGGGTTTTGCCGTGACCTTATTTTCGATCACAGCACCGGCAGCCTTGAGTTTTTTTGCGAAAGTTTTACGCAAATCAAGGTTCGGCCCGTCAATGATGACGGTGAGTTCAGGAGAAAGCTCCGCAGCAAGTTCATCGACAATGGCGGCGCAGATTTTTGAAGGCTCCGCGGCAGAAAACATTTCCAGATCAGGAAAGTGTTTGAGCCACAGAGTCTTCGAGTCTGCAAGAAAAGGAGGTGTCTGGAGAGAAGAGAGAAAGCTTCTGCAAATCTGCTCAACTCCCTCTTCGGAGTCGCCTGAAATGATTTCCAGAGCCGGATCATCTTCCGGCTCATCGCATTTGACTACTTCGCAGACGATCTCCCTTGCCCTGCGTTTGCGGGCGATATCATCGTCACCTGATATGATGTAGAGTTTTCCCATGAACAGCTCTTGTTTTTGCTTCAGATGAGACCGGCAGCCTCATCGAGACCGAAGCGGATATTCATGCACTGGACAGCCTGTCCAGCAGCGCCTTTGGTCAGATTGTCGATACAGCTGGTGATGATGACTCTGTTGGTGCGGGGATCGATATTGAATCCGATCTCACAGCAGTTGGTCATGAACACATATTTGGTGTTGCTGGTCTGCTTGGGAGCGAGAACACGGACGAACTGCTCGTTTCCATAAGCCTCTTCGTAAACTGCGGCGATCTTTTCAAGGGTGCATCCGGGCATGGCTTCCATGAGGATGGTTGAGTTTATTCCGCGGTTGATGGGGGCGAGGTGGGGAACGAAGTTGATCGCGATTTCATCGACTCCGGCGGCGAAAGCCATTTCCTGTTCGATTTCAGGAGTGTGGCGGTGACCGACGACTCCGTAAGCTCTGAAGTTCTCGTTGCACTCAGGGAAGATGTAAGGCAGATCGACTTTTCTGCCGGCGCCGGTGATACCGGAGCTGCTGCAGATGATGATGTTTTTGGTGCTGACCAATCCTGCGGCAAGCAGCGGAGCTGTGGGAAGGATGGAGCTTGTCGGATAGCATCCGGGGCAGGCTACGAGGTCAGCGTTCTTGATCTGCTCTCTGTAACGCTCAGGAAGTCCATAGACAGCAGTTTTGAGCAGCTCCGGAGCGGGGTGCTCAGTTTTGTAGTATTCAAGATATTTGCTCAGGCTCTTGAGACGGAAGTCTGCCGAGATATCAAATACCTTGACTCCGGCTTTGAGCAGGGGCAGGGCGAATTCAGCGGCAAGTCCGTGGGGAAGGGCGAGGATGGCGGCATCGCAAGACTCCGCGATTTTCTCGGTCTCAGGAGCGACAAAGGTAAGTCCGCTTCCGGTATAACGCGGAAACACGCTTGAAACAGGTTCTCCGGCGCTTTTGCGTGAGGTGATGGCGGTGATTTCAGCGTTGGGGTGACGCAGGAGGATACGCAGAAGTTCCTCACCTGCATAACCGGAGGCTCCGAAGACGGCGACTTTGATTTTTTTGCTCATGGTATTTATTCCTTGTTTTTTATTTGTTGTATGTGAAGATGTATCATCTCTCTTGAGGTATTTGTTTGAACAGCGACTCGAACTCCTCCGCGGCGGCGGTAAATTCTTCTGCGGGCAGGTAGATGGTCATGAAGTCGGTACGCAGTTTTTCGACATCGGCAAACTTGGCTTTGCGGCTTTTTTCGGCTTCGTTTCTGGCGAAATTGCCGAGGATAGCGGCCTCGAGCTGCTGGGAGAGCGAGAGAGCCTCTTCTTCAGGAGCTCCAACGAGACCTTTGAGCTCATCTATGATGCGGCTGGCAGTCTTGCGTGAGTGGGAAACAAGTTTGTCAAGTTTCTTTGCAGACTCTTCATCGGACGCATTGAGCAGCTCATAAGCTGACTCAAGACGGCTGAATTTCTCGATACCGGCGGGTTTTTCAGCGGGGTTTGCTCCGAGGGCAAGGATGATCTGCTTGAATTCGGCAAAGTTACTCAAATTTGCATCGACGCGGGCTTTATTTTTTGCCCGGTTGAAGTTGTTGATTGCATCGCGCTCTTTTTTTGCATTGCTGCGGACTTTGAGACCTTCGAGTTCTCCCATGATCTCTTTTGCGCGTCCGCTTCCAGCCATCGGATCGGAGGCGAGGCTTTCAAGCTCTCTGACAAGCTCACTGCTGCGGTTTTCGTTTTTGACGGCATTTTCTCTCAAGGCGGAGAAGAATGCGTCCATTGCGGCATCGAACTGCTTGCGCAAATCGAGCTCAAACTTTCCGGCATTGGCGGTGGCTTTGAACTCTTCTCTGAGCTGTTTTGCTCCTCTGCGGTCTGCGGGATCAAGTTCAGAAACTTTGGCGATCAGAGCCTCTTTTGCGCTCTTGGCGGCATCAATGCGGCTGTTGCGTTCCTTGAAGAACGCGTCGCGGGCGGAGAAAAATTTGTCGGCGGCAGCCCGGAAACGGGTAAAGAGTTCTTTCTCAGTGCTTCCGGTGTGCGGAAGCTGTTTCCAGTCAGCCTGCATCGCCTTGAATTGCTCGGATGATACCTTCCAGCTGGTGGAGTCGGCAAGAGCCTCCGCAGTGGCGCACATGACGAGCTTCTGTTCAGCGGCAGCTTTTTTTGCCTGACGCAGATTTGAGTAATAGTCGTCGATGCGTCTCTGAAGCGGGCGGGTGAGTTCAAGGAAACGGGTGTTCACCTCTTCTTTTTTCTCGTTGGGAACAGAGCCGCACTCTTTCCACTTGATGCGCAATTCATTCAGCTTTGCGGCGGCGGAGTTGAGTTCCTCATCGGATATGGAGGCGAGTTTTTCGATTTCAGAGAGCAGATCGAGCCTGCGGGTATAACTTTCCCATCTGGCGAGATCGAGCGTTTCGTAGTGCTGGTTGAGTTTGGTTCTGATCTTTCCGATGGCGTCATTGTAGCGTTTGATGCTTGCCGCCGGAAGGTTTCCGATTGCATCGTACTCTTTTTTGACCTCTTCCTTTGCCTCTTTTACTGCGGCAAAGTCTTCGCTTGCTTCAAGTGCTTCGAGACGGGAAATGAGTTCATCACATTTTTTGACTCTCTCAAGTTCTGCTGCCTGCTCCTCTTTCAATGCTGCGAGCAGGGGGGAGAGCTTTTCGAGCCGGGAACTGACTTCAGCATCCGGAGACACCGAATTGTACTGAACAAGTTTCTTTTCAATGCTCTCAACCTCTTTTGCCGTGGCGAGCTCTCCTGCAGAAATCACTGCGTCAGCGGTCTCAATAAGTTTTCTCAAAACTGCGCTGCGCTCTTCGATCTCCTTTTTGAAAAGCTGTGCTGCTTTTTCTGCGTCGGCAAAGCGTTTGGAAATAAGTTCAGCGAACTCTTCCGGAAGTGCCGGAAGCGCATTGAAATCATTTTTCAGTCCGTTGACTGCCGTATCCACATCCTGAACCGGAGTATTGGGGAGCTCCTCGAGTTTTTTGCACAAAGCTTCGTAGCTGTGCAGCAGCTCTTTCAACTGCTCCGGCAGCGCGACTGATGATGAAGTCTGGTGGTCGTTTGTCATATTTTTTCCTGTAATTTTAGACAACTGTTCTTAAAATAGTATTTACTCGTCTTATAATAATAGCCCGATTTCTGTTTTTTGCAACACTCTATTGCAAATAAGACTTGATTTTTTTGTAAAAAAAACTATATTCAACAACGGCAAAACCGTTTTTAACCCAAAAAGGAGTTTTTCAGCATGGCTAAGACCCAGAAATTCAAGACCGAGGTAAATCAGCTTATGGAGCTGATGATACACTCACTTTATTCCAACCGCGACATCTTTCTGAGAGAGCTGATCGCCAACGCGGCGGACGCTATCGACAAGGCGCATTTTGCGAGCTTGACCGATGAAAAGCTGGTGCAGGATTGGAAGATCCGTATCGACATCGATTCCGAAAACCGCACCGTGACGGTCACCGATAACGGAATCGGTATGAATGAAGCCGAAGTCTCGGAAAACATCGGAACTATCGCCCGCAGCGGAACCCGTGCTTTTATGCAGATGCTCAGCGAGCAGAAAGAGAAAGCCGCCGGAGCCCCCGAACTTATCGGACAATTCGGAGTCGGATTCTATTCAGCCTTCATGGTAGCCGAAAAAGTTGAGCTGCGCACCAAAAAGGCAGGCAGCGACGATCCTGCTGTTCTCTGGATCAGCAAGGGCGAGGGAAGTTATACCCTCGACACATGCGACAAGAGTGAGGCAGGAACCGAGATAAAACTCTTCCTCAAAGAAGATGCGGAAGTCTATCTCGACCGCTGGAAGCTGGAAAATATCATCCACCGTTACAGCGACTACATCGCTTATCCGGTCATCCTTCCGGCAAAGAAGGTCAACGAGGATAAGAGCGAAGAGTGGGAGGATAAAGTCGTCAACTCCCGGAAAGCTATCTGGCTGAGAAAACCCTCCGAGGTCACTGAGGATGAATATAAGAGCTTTTACAGCCATCTCTCAAATTTCGGCGGAACCGAATACCTGAAAGCGATCCACGTTTCAGCCGAGGGAGCCAGCGAGTTCAAGGCTCTCTTGTTCCTTCCGAAGACAGCTCCGTTCAATCTGCTGATGCCGGATATCCAGAAGAAGGGACTCCAGCTCTACGTCAAACGCGTGTTCATTACCGACGAGTGCAAGGAGCTCATTCCCGATTACCTGCGTTTTGTCTGCGGAGTCGTTGATTCGAGCGATCTTCCGCTCAATGTGTCGCGCGAGATATTGCAGGAGAATCCCCACCTCGCTACCATCGCCAAAACTGTGGTGAACAAGGTTCTTGGAGAGTTGAAGCGTCTTCTTGAAAATGACCGCGAGGGCTATGAAAAGTTCTTCGCCGAGTTCGGACGTATCCTCAAAGAGGGGCTTCATACCGATTTTGCCAACGGCGAGAAGCTCAAGGATCTTGTGATGTACCGCAGTCTCAACAGCGCAGACGGCAAACTCATCACGCTCGATGAGTATGTCAAAGCCATGCCTGAGAGCCAGAAAGATATCTATTACATCACCGGAGACAAAGTCGAGTCAGTCGCCTCCAACCCCGTTCTAGAGTATTTCCGCAAACAGGGATACGATGTACTCTTTATGACTGATCCCATCGACGAGTGGGTGATGCAGTCGATGTTCCAGTACCAGAAGAAGAGCTTCAAATCGGTCACCAAAGGTGATCTTGAGCTCGATGGAGAGAAAGAGAAGATCGAAAAAGCTCAGGAAAAATATTCAGCTCTGGTCGAGTACCTCAAAAATGAGCTGGGCAGCGAAGTGAGCGAAGTGCGTTTTTCAGCGCGTCTCACCGACAGTCCCTGCTGCCTTATCGTGGATGGAGGAGCCCTCAGTCCCCACATGGAGCGTCTGTTCCGCGCCATGCACCAGGAGATCCCTGAGTCCAAACGTATCCTTGAACTCAACACCGATCACGCTCTCATTGACGCGCTCAATGCCATGGTCGGCTGTGAAGAGCGCAAAGAGGAGCTTTCCAAGCTCGTTCATATCCTCTGGAATCAGGCTCTACTTGCCGAGGGAAGTCCCTTGAAGGACCCCGCCGCTTTCGCAAGAAGTGTGACAGAGCTTCTGCTCAAATCTGTAAAATAAGCACTTGCCCCAAACAGTAATTCCGGAACTTCACAAGCAGGTTCCGGAATTTTTTTGCCTGAAAAAACATCTTAACAAAAATAAAACAATTCATTTTTGCGTTATATAGGCAAACGGATAAAAATGAAAGGTTTGAAAAATGTATATCGACGGCGGCACCGGAAGTATGTTGTTTCAGGCGGTTGCGGTAGGATTTTTTTCTTGTCTGGTATTTTCAAGACAGATAATTTCCAAGCTCAAAAAACTCCTGTCGCGAGAGAAAAATGACTAAGTCATCTCCGGCAGGACGCTTGCAGTCAAGTTTTCGTGATCCATCAGGATTTGTGTATCGCAAAGACGGGAAAGTATTCCGGCATATCTGTAAAAATGCGATGGCAGATTTTGAAAGGTTCATCTCAAGCGGACTCGCTGGAGTGCTGGTGGATAGAGAGCTGCTTTTGCCTTTTGAAATTATTTCAAAAGACAATGACTCCATTACCGTTGAGCCGGAGCAGATACCGTTTGTAACATGGTGTTACGAATGGAGTTATAATCAGTTTCTCGATGCGGCTGCAGTCACGGCTGAAATCTGCCGCACGGCACTGGAATACGGTTTTATCCTCAAGGATGCCAGCGCATTCAATCTGACATACCATAAAGGACGAATGTATTTTATAGATCATACAAGTTTTGTTCCGTATGATTTGGGTACTCCGTGGATGGCATATAAACAATTTTGTATGCAATTCTTTTCTCCTCTTATGCTTATGAAATATGTTACCCCTGAGACGATTGCACTTTTAAAGAGCGATGTGGATGGTATAAAACTTGATGTAGCTTCAAAAATGCTGCCGTGGAAAAGTTACTTTTTTCTTCCTGCGCTGACCCATATCCATCTGCACGCTCTCGCCGATAAGAAGTATTCCGGAAATATGTCCGAAAGCCGTTCTGTACGGATGAAAGCAGACGGACTGCATGATCTATTGGAAACTATTTTGCATGATTTGAAAAGCTTGGGCCCCGGCAGCACAAAGACACTCTGGCAGGATTATTACAGTTGCGATCACTATTCAAAAGCAAGTTTTGAGCACAAAAAATTATTAACAGAAGAATTCTGTTCCAAAAGAAAGCCTGGAGTGCTTCTTGATGCCGGCGCAAACAGCGGAGTCTTTTCTCAGATAGCCTCACGCTACTCAACGATGGTCGTTGCAGCTGATTTTGATGCCAATGCTGTCGATGCACTTTACCTTAAATGCCGGAATACAAACAGCAACATTTTTCCGGTGAAACTTGATATATTCAATCCGACTCCGGCAGTCGGAGCGTTCAACGAGGAGCGCAGCAGTTTTTTTGACCGCTGTCAACCCGACTGTATCATGGGATTGGCTCTGATGCACCATTTGCGGGTGACCGGAAACTGGAATCTTGATAACATCGTAAAATTTTTTGCCATGGCGAAAAAATCTGCACTTGTGGAGTTTGTTCCGCTCGATGATCCAAGGATGCAGCAGCTTGTAAGGGGCAGGGGGAGCATTTACGCAGATTGGGAGCTTGAAAATGTCGTGACGGCATTCAAAAGGAGTTTTTCCAAAGTGCGTATTTGTGAAATAATCAACAGTTCCCGTGTACTTATTGAACTTGACAAATGAGGTTTTTATGCAAGCTGGATTTTTCCGGAAGAGAGCTGATATATTTCTGCTCTCCATGGCGGTCGGAGCGGTTTTTTCAGCTCCGGTGATGAATATTTACCTGACGAACAAAAGTGCGTTTATTCTGAGCACTCCTGCCGCTGCAGCAATCAGTTTGGCAATCATGGGTGCGATATCTGCCGCAGTTGCCGGACTCCTTTGGGGTTTCCGCTCATCCGGATATAAAGCCGGAGTGACGTCACTGGTATTGGCTTTTGCATTGAGTGTACTTCTGCAATTTCATTTCGCCGAGGATTATTTTCGTGATTATACCACTCCGGAGACCAGTATATTCGACAGAATATTGATGTTTTCCACCCACTTTTTTCTTCTTGCAGTTCCATTTTTTGCTTCTTGGAAACTGCGGAAAATTGTGTTTGCCAATATCTGCCGCATATCCCTTGTGCTGCTGTTTGCCCAGCTTGCTTATGCAGTGCTGCCGCTCTTTGACCGGAACACCCGACACGAGCAATATGACTATCAGGAGTACTATTTCAGCGAGCAGGATAAATTTACATTCGGAAGTAAAAGGAATATAATTTTGTTGGTGGTTGACTCAATGGGAGCCGATATCGCCCGTGAGCTTTTGACAAAATATCCAGAAGTCGCTTCCGGACTTGCCGATTTCACCATGTTCGACAAATACACCAGCGACAATCCCCGCACGATGTACGCTGTTCCAGCGATGTTGAGCGGAATACCTTACGCGGCAGATGAAGACGATGAAGACGGTCATTCAAAATACCTTGAGCGGGTGTGCCGTGATAAAAACTCACTCTTTTCCGGATTGAAACGGCATGGGTTCAGAGTTGAGGGGTATCCGTTTATTCTGCAAACGATAAGTTACGCTCCTGATGTGATAGACAACTCAACCACAGTATCCGGCGAAGTGCAAAAGGCATCATTCAGGAAGCTGCTTGAAACTTCATTTTCCCGGATGGTCATGCTGCCGTTGAGAAAGCTGTTTGGGGAAAAAGAGAGTCTTCCATTTGTTGTTCCGACGGAAAGCCGTCCGGGAGAGCCGTATGACAGAGTGTTTTACAGCAATCTGGTAAAAGAGTTCAAGATCGGAGAGAACGAAAAAGTGTTCAAATATCTCCATTTGCATGGAGCTCACGACCCCGTTGTCACCGGAGAAAACTTGGAAACACCAGAAAAAACTCCGTTGCGTGTCGAACAGTTAAGAGGAAGTTTCAAAGTGGTTTTAAAGCTCATCGAGCTGCTCAAAAGTCACGACTTGTGGAGTGAAACATCAATCATCATTACTGGAGATCACTCTGAGTTATACACTCCAGGCACAGTCTGTTTTGTCAAAAATTCCCGGAGTGCCAGTCACCCATTGATGGTAAATCATTCTCCCGGAAAAGTTGATTACCTTGCCGGAACCATACTCAAAGAGTTTGAAAAAGATACTCCTCTGCCGTCACTCAATACGTGTGCTGCAGTACAGGCGTATCAGCCGGAAAAATATTATACGCCGGTGGAAACGGCAACTGCATGGAAAAAAATGACACCATCTGTTCCTTCAGCTCACGAAAGTCTTAACACCAACTGTTACCTTGACGGAAACAAACTTGTGTTTGAGTCTTATCCTGATGCCGTGGATGCACTTTGCGGTTACCGTATTGTGGTGAGAAGTGAGGAAAATAATCAGGTGTGGTCAAGTGAATATATATTTTCTACTGACCAGGCTCGTTACATAACCAGTTGCGAATTTCCCTTTCCGGACGGTAATTACCGGGTGGAAATCCACAGTCTCGGAAAGAATGAGCTTCATCTTGAACCGCATCTGCAATCAGCCTCACGCCGTTTGTGGAAAAATTTTTTGAGGATAAAAGATGGCAAAGCTCAGGCGATAAAGGAGCATGAAATTGCAGCAAAACGTCACCTGTATGCCGGAAAAACGATTGATTTCGGTGTGAAAAGCTCCTTCCCGATGCTCAAAATTCGGGAAAAAGCCGCGTTCCGTCAGGAGTATCTGCTGATTTTCGATGGAGCCGTTATGGAACTCTCTCTTGCCGCAAGCGAACGCGCTGGAGTTCTGCGTTTTGCCGTTATTGGTCAATACCATAGGGGAGGCGTATTGACAGTAAGTTGCGGTGATAATATCCGCAAGCAGATAACACTCAAAGCCGGAGTGGAGCAAACGGTCGATATTCCGCTTGTTGCCAATACAACTCCTGAAAAGCTGACTCTCAAATTCGGTTATGTTGCAGAAAATATTTCCAACGCCGCTCCACAGCGCAACCCCGGAGTGAACCTGCTGCGCATGGAGCGTCTGTGATCAGTTCACTTGACCGATATTCTGCGTACCGGCATGGTGATAACGTTTTTGTTGCGCCGGATTATTCCGCTGCGGTTGGGCGCTCCATCGTAGCTTGCTCTGAGCAGAAAGAGCTGATTTCGTTCAAACGGAGTGCACTCTTTGGATACGTTGAAGTTGAAAGAGACGACATTGTTCTGCACCTTCATATCTGAAACAGTGACTCCGCGCGGCGGATCGATAGGTTCGACGCTGTCGATGGTTGGATTTCCGTTCTTGGGGAGGTCTTTGAATTTGATTTCAAAGCGGTATGATTTTCCTTTTTCTATCGTAACCGGAGCGGAGCTGCTCCAACTGAAGAGATGTGCGTTCCAAGCCCATGACGGAGCAATATAAAGCTTGTGTGACGGAACGATATGGTAGTAGGCGAACGCCTGCATGAGTTCGTCTCCGGCGGTGAAGTTTACTATCTCTTTTCCGTTTTTTGCCGCGATGCTGATATTGACCATTTTATTCGGGTGCTTCGCGGTAGCCGGAGCTTTCAGCGTGAACGTGGCACGTTCAGCGTTTGCCGGAATGGTTTTAGCTCCGGTAAGGTAGTAACCGTGAGAGTTCCTGACTTCGAGAGTGATCTCCTTGTCGTAGCCGTCAAGTCTTTCGACCACGGCGGAAAACTGCTTGCAGCCATTGCGCGGAACCGATATCAGGCTCGGAGTGACATAGCCGATAAATCCCGGACGCGGGTTATCTATGCGCAAATGGTAATAGTGTTCGCTGCTTCCGGCTCCGGTTGTGTCAGTGAGCTCGACTTTGTAAATGCCCTTTTGCGGGGCCTTGAACATCAGATAGCTGTCGGCATTGTGCAATATTGTTCCGACCCTTGGACGCTTGATATCGTCGTTTGAAGCGACTAATTTGCCATTCTGGTCGAACACTTTGATTATTCCGTCGAGCGGAGAGCCCATTCGACGGGCGAAGAGTTCCAGCACGACAGGTTTTTCAGGAGACGCATTGAGCGAGAATGTCATTTTTTCACCCGGTTTGCTTATGACTCCCTGCATGCGGCAGGGGACCGGAACAGTTCCGACTGAGCCGCTTGCAGGCAGCAGATTTCTGATCCGCTGCGGGGCAGGGGGAATGATGAATTTCTTTACCCCCTTTGATGCCTGTATCCGGTAAACGAAATCGGCTCTTCCGCGGTAGATCGAGTCACGGATGATGAGCGTGTAGGTGTCGTCCGCCGGAGCTTTGAATATCAAAAGCGGGTCGGGGTTGAAGTGGTGATCGTCGGCGAATGCGACGGTTTTGCCCTTTGAGTCAAAGACTTCAAGTACAGCCTGAAAATGTCCGGGAACTCCATCTCCGATAAAAGGAACGAGCTCTCTTGCTGTGGTCTTGAAGGAGATTATTTCTCCCTTTTTTGCCTTGAAGAAAAATATATCGCGTTCACCTGGATATATCTGACCGTTGGCAACTCCGGGGACTGGAATGAACGGGCGCGGAGTTTTTACCTTTTTTCCGGGGCGTTCATAGAGCGGTTCGTTGATTTCAGGTACATCGCTTACGAAGAAGGGAACCTGATTGGTGATATCATTTCTGTTGCACAGCCTCAACTGCCGTTTTCCTGTCGGAGCATCTTTATCTATTTTCAGTTTTACGATGACTCTCTGGTTGATGGACGGAGACATCTGCAATGAATTGCGGGGAGTGAAGAACCACCTGTGAAAAATTGCGGTTTCCAGCGCATCAAGTTTATCCATGTTGTCATACCAGGGGGATACTCTCCAAAACTGGGTGTTCTCCGGCATTTTGGGTTGTGGAGTGCCCTTTTCGATCGCTTCGATCCATTTGGTCATATAGCGTCTCTGGTCTCCTGCAGGAACAGGAAATCCCGGAACGTAAGTTATCTTCTCGATTGAGATCCCGGGACCGGCATCTATTTCTCTTTTTCCGCCGATGCCCTGACCTCCGAGAACTATGGTTGTGACGGTTCCGCGTTTTGCTCCTGCCGGGTAGCAGAAGCCGATGTGTCCTGCGGAAAATGCTTCAGCTGCGATAATTCCGGTTACAGCAAATAAAAATAATTTTTTCATATCTTCACCTCAGCTGTCAGTGTTGATAGATAAACTCTTTTGAGTTGACGAGTGACCAGACGAGTTCTCCCCAGAATACCCAGGTTTTCTTCATGGCCTTGTTGCGTTTGCGGCAGAGCTCCCGTTCCTGTTTTGTGGCGGGTCTGGCAAGAACGTTGAGATAGACAAAATCCACCCGTTCGTTGAAATTCATGCGTTTGTTTTTCCATCGTTTGGGGAATTTGCCTGCATTGTTGTAGATCCAGCCGGAATTCATGAGAAAGAGCCGCTGGGAGTCATCGATGGCACGCTTGCGTTCAGAGATCCGTCCTGAGTCCCGCGGAGGTCGTCCGAAGCTGTCAAGCATACGGCTTGAGATGCTTCCGTCGGAGATTTGAACGGCTCTGGTTCCGCGCGGAAGATAGGTGAAGGGTTCAGGTATCACGCTTGAGTAGCTTTCGCTGGTATCCAGTACTTTACAGATGATATCGACGAGTATTTCCGAGTCGAGGCGGCGCACTTTGAACGCGGCAAAACGTTGTTCCGCGAGGAACTGCTGCTCTTTGACGGTCTTCCAGTTGGCATTGTAAGCTTTGCTTGAGACGATAAGTTTGATGAGTTTTGCGGTACTTCCGTTGGTCTCTGTAAAGTAGTCGGCAAGGAAATCCAGAAGCTCAGGATTTGAAGGCTGCTGTCCAGCCGGAGACGAAAGCTTTACCTTGTCCCAGAAAGTTTCCGGAAGCGGCATATCATCGGCGGGTTCGACAATTCCTCTGCCCATGAACCAGCTCCATACACGGTTGACATAAGCTCTTGCAAAATAGCGGTTTTTCGGAGAAGTCATCCAGTCGGCGAGCACTTCACGCGGATCAGTTTCAGGCGCGTTGATGGTGAAATCTATTCCGTCAGGAGTTCCCGCCTTGACGACTTGACTGTTGATATCATTGTAAACGATCTCTTCTTTCCACTCATCAGTACTTTTGTATCTTATGCATTGGAAAAAGCCTTCAAAAGCCTTTTTGCGGTCATCGGAAAAGTTTTCATAACGCATACCGAGCAGCGAGAGCGCGGTGCTCTGGGCAAGCCCAGCCGGAGTGCGGTTTGCTGCTGCCCTGAAAAAATTGGCGGCAGGGACTCTGAAGTTGCTTCCGTTTGAGGTGAGCAGCTCTCTGGTCACCGTGTAGAAAGATCTGTCGCGCCTTGCGTTATCGAGAAAATAGTGGTGATAAGCATGTACTGCATTGGGCCAGAGGTTGATGGGAAACTCCGACTTGATGCGGAACATATCGCTGTAACGCATGGCAAGCAGATCCGCGTATTCCGGAGTTTTCAGCAGACTGTCGATAAGTTTTTTTCGTTTGTCAGGTGATTTGTCGGCGAGAAAACGCTTTACCTCCTGCGGAGTCGGCTGGATGCCTTTTATATCCAGCATGATCCTGCGCAGGAATACATGATCCGGAGCCTGCGGAACCTCGGCAAGCTTGTGCTGCTGCCAATCCTTCTGTAAAATGTCATTGAGTTTTGCGACTGCCGGATCTTCTGCGGCGCGGACAACGATGCCGACCAGCAGACAAAGCAGTCCAGAAAGCAGTTTTTTCATGGCAAAATAGTCTCCGTATTAAAAGTCGAGAGCAGACAATGTATCCTCTACAAATTCAATAGCCTGGTTGAAAGCGTTTGCCCGGTGGCTGATTTTGTCTTTTTCTGCTCCGGAGAGCTCAGCAAAGGTCTTGTCATAGCCGTCCGGAAGGAACACGGGATCATAGCCGAAGCCGTCTTTTCCGCGGGGCTCAAGTGTGATGGTTCCTTTTACTTCACCCTCGAAAACCTCGAGGACTTCTCCGTTGAAAGCGATGGCGATCGCGCAGACGAAGCGGGCGCGGCGGTTTTCGACGCCGTCGAGCTCTTTGAGGAGTTTTGCGATGCGCTCAGGATCAGAAGCGGCGTAGCGTGAGGAGTAAACTCCGGGACGTCCGTCGAGGGCTTCGACTTCGAGACCAGAGTCATCGGCAAAGGCGGCGGCTTCGCAGTAGCTGCTGGCGGCGGCGGCTTTGATGGAAGCGTTTTCGGCGAAAGTAGTTCCGTTTTCTTCGACTTCGGGGTATCCCGGATAGTCAGCGAGCGACATGAGTTCCACATCCTGACCATCGAGCAGGCGGCGGTATTCTTCGACTTTATGGGCGTTTGCGGTGGCGACAACGATATGAGACATAGTTAAAATTCCTTATATAAAGATTGACATAACTTTATTCCGGTTTATATTATATCATGTAAAAACTCAAAATGCAAGTGCTTGAGCGAAATGAAATGAATATTGAGGCATGCAGAGAACTTTTTTTGCAGGAAAAATGCGGAACTGTGCTGTGCGGATTTTCCGGAGGAGCCGACAGTACGGCAGCTCTGCTTGTGACTTTTGCCTTGAGTCGTGAGTGCGGTTTTTCCGTTGTAGCGGTTCATTTTGACCACGGATTGCGCGCCGAGTCTGCCAGTGAAGCGCTCTGGTGCGAAAACTTCTGCCGGGAGCGCGGAATAGAGTTCATCAAAATAAATCTTGACGTTCCCTGCAACCAGGGAGGCATAGAAAATGCCGCGCGTCAGGCGCGCCTTGCGGCTTGGAAAAACCTTGTTTTGAAATACAATAATGCCTGTGTCGTCACCGGACACCATGCCAATGATAAGCGGGAAAACTTTTTTCTGCGCTTTTTCCGGGGCTCAAATATATCCGGGTTGACTGGTTTGCGCCGTAAGAGTGAAGTCGGCGGAGTAAAATTTCTCCGTCCGCTGCTGGGCTTCACCCGCCGGGAGATAGAAACTTATCTGCGCGATCTTGGAGTTGAGGTCTGGATGACCGACTCCAGCAACTTTGATTCAGCGATGCTCCGCAACTATCTTCGCAACGAAATTCTGCCGGATATCTGCAAACGTATCGGATTTGCTGATTCAGGCATGGCTAAATCCATCGAATGTATAGAGTGCGACGCGGATTTCATCGAGCAGGAATCAGAAAGAGCTTTTTCTTCCGGAAACTGTTCTTCGCGCCTTTTCTGGTGTTCTCTGCATGATGCACTCAAGGTTCGGGTGCTGCGAAAATTTCTTTCCGGCAGATGCGGCGGAGACATTACTGTTTCATCTGCGGTGTTTGAACACTTCTGTGCGAGCATTGAGCAGTACTCCAGCGAGCCGCGCTTGATACAGCTTGGCTGCGGAATAGAGTTGATCATCCAACGGGATACCGTAAGTCTTGTGGAGCAAACTCCATCTGAAATCATCTGGAATTGGCAGAAAGAGAGATCGTGCAGATGGGGAGAGGTCTTTTTGGAGTGCCGTTTTACCGATGTTCCGGATAAAGGAGATGCTGATACCGCAAGCTTCGACGCCGATGTGCTCGGGGAAACAGTCATACTGTCAGCTCCCCGTGAAGGAGAAAAGTTTGTTCCATTCGGAACTTCCCGTCAGGTGAGTGTAAAAAAACTTCGTATTGACCGCAAGATACCGTCCTACCCTGTGCTGCCGGCAGTAAGAAATTCCTCAGGAACGGCAGTATGGCTGCCATTTGTCCGCAACGGAAATTTTGCCGGAGTAACTCCGGAAACCAGGAGAATAATCACCTTTTACGCTAAAAGCTCTCTGAAAAGCTCCAACAGGTGATCGACTATATCGTCAGCTGAGAGGTTCTCTCCTTTTAGCCGCAGCAATCTCACGTAATCGCTCTCTTTTGATATGGATATGGCGCAGGCGTTTTTGATAAGCCGGTGCCATAAGGAGTATTGCACAGGTTCGAGAGCACTCCGGCACATGAAATTGTCGCAATCGATATCAAGGATAAAGTTTTCCGGAAGCGTGTTTCCGATGAGCGGAGTGAGAAAACGGTCATCGAGAACTTTCCCGGCAAAGGGACGGAATTTTTCCGGCTCATTGAGTTGTGTGAGTTCGTCAGGGAAATTTTTGTCATGCAGCACAGTTATTCTGTTGTCAGCCGCCGGAGTCATATCGACATGAGAAATCACAAAAGCCTTGGTCAACATTCCCGTTTTTACCGCCCAGTCTATGTGTTCGTCATGTCTGAGTTCAGCTATTGCCTGCCGCACAAGTTCGGGGTGCTGCCATGCTCCGGGGCAGACCTCTTTAGCCCCCCGGAACGCCTGTACCACATCGGTGTGGTGATCGAGTGTTATTGCCGCAAGTTCTGTATCCGGCATTGAGCGTTTTACTATGCTCCAGAGTTCGATGACTTCATGGTGGAAATCAGACACAGATACTGAAGTTTTTCCGATTTTGTAAAATTCTGTCATAATTTGCCCTTTCTTATAAAATAATACCATAACAGTAAAGTTGCAAACCTCATAAGCAGGATGTATATTATGAATCTGCATTTTTTAAGAGGGTATGATCATGTTGTTTGACCGTAAAACGCTGAGTGCGGCGTTCAAAGTATCGATTCCGGTTCTCATGGGGTATTCGACCATGGGAATGGCGTTCGGAATACTTATGGTGACCGATACGCAATTCGGTCCGTTGTGGGTGCTGCTTTTGAGTATCACCCAGGAGTCAGGGAGTTTGCAGTTTGCTTCTGTCGGAATGATGAAGACCCTGATGCCGCTTGCTGAAACAGCATTGATGTCTCTGCTGATAAACATCCGTTATTGTGTTTACGGACTCTCGCTTATAGATCCCTTCAAAAAATGCGGATGGCGCAAATACTATATGATCGGAGCTCTGACCGATGAGACTTATGCGCTTCTGGTGCAGGATGAACGTCCGGGAGATGTAAAGCGCGAGGATTTTATGTTCCTTGTCGCACTCTTCAACCACCTCTACTGGATTGCTGGAACTGTTACTGGAGCTTTGGCTGGTAAACTTCTGCGCTGCGATATGCGCGGAGTCGATTTTGCCATGACAGCGTTGTTTCTGGTGATTTTGACCGATCAGGTGCGCGAGCGCGTCAACCGTATCCCGGCGTTGACAGGGTTGCTTTCAACGGTGGCAAGTTTGCTTATATTTGGAGCAAACCGGATGCTTCCTCCTGCTATGCTTGCCATGATATTCATTCTGCTTGTGCTCCGCAACAAGCCGGCATTGAAAGAGCTTAAAGAGGAGTGTGCAAAATGAGTAATGAAGTTATTGTTCACGCTCTTCTTATGGTTGCCGTGATGTCAGTTGTGACCCACTTGCTGAGAGCATTTCCGTTCATAGTTTTCGGAATCACAGGAAAAGCTCCCAAGATAGCGGTGTATCTTGGAAAAGCCCTCTCCCCTGCGGCGATAGCGATGCTGGTGGTTTACTGTTTCAAGTCGGTGGATTTTTGTGTTCCCGGAAAGTTTCTTCCGGAGCTTTGCGCCTCCGCCGTAGTGATCGCCCTTCACCTTTGGCGCAGAAATCCTATGATATCCATTTGCGCCGGAACGCTTTTATATATGCTGCTTATCAGACTGTGAGCGTCAGTCGATGGTGATTTCGCGCAGATCGTGTTCGATTTTTGCGCGGTACTCTTCGAGCTGTTCAGGCGAAAGATTTTCCGGAACAGAGTAAGCACCTCTTATAACCAGAGTCAAAGTTGCTCCCGGTTTGGGAAGCTGGAAGCGGTCCCAGCTTTTGAGCTGCCAATACTTGGAAGCGTTGATCGAGACAAGTATGATTTTTGCTCCGGTAACAGAGGCGAGTTGGATCGGACCTTTTTTGAGCGTATATATCGGTCCTCTCGGCCCATCCGGAGTGAGGGCGACGTTGTTTCCCTGTTTTATCTCACGAATGGATTCCAGCTGAGCGTGAGCTCCGCCGCGCGAACTTGAGCCGCGGGCGCATCTTACTCCGAAGTAGGATATGAGGTCGGATATATACTGTCCGTCGCGCGACGCGCTGACGATGGCAACTGTCTTTGTGCGGAGACGTTTGTTTATGGCGCAGGGAAAAAATATCAGACGGTTGTGCCAGATAAGTCCGATTTTGGGGTAATCAGTTTCGAGAATATTATCCGGGTCATCGATCTTGTGTCTGAATGCAAACTTGTAGAGACACTTCATAACCAATGCGGGAAAGAAGTATATCCAGCGCGGAAACTTTTTTATGTCGCGGAATTTCTTTTTGAGGAACCCCATTATTTTGCAACTCCTTTTTTTGAGCATATATCGTTCAAAATGCACCTGTCACACGCGGGTTTTGCAGCCGAACACACTCTTCTGCCGTGCTGGATTATCAGGTGGGAAAAATTTGTCCACAGCGTGTCCGGAACATTAGAACACACTTCGCGCTCAATGATTTCCGGATTTTGGCTTTTGGTCACTCCAAGACGGTTCAGGACTCTTCTTACGTGAGTATCGACCGGAAATCCCGGAATGTTGAATGCGTTGCCCAATACCACATTTGCGCTTTTTCTGCCTATTCCGGGCAGAGTGGTGAGTTCCTGCATAGAGCGCGGAACGCAGCCGTTGAAATTTTCCAAAATCATCTTGCTTGCGCCGAGGATATTGCTGCTTTTGGCTTTGGATAGACCGCAGGGGTGGATGATCTCTTCGATTTTTTCCAACGGCATATCTGCCATGCTTCTTGCGTCAGGAGCTTCTGAAAAGAGTTTTGCCGTCACCTGATTTACCCGGTCGTCCCGGCATTGAGCTGAGAGCATTACGGCGATGAGCAGCTGGAAAGCGTCCGCATGGACGAGCGGACAGCCGCACTCTCCCATCTGGGAAAACAGCCGGTCATGGATGAGCAGGGTTTTGTCTTTTATTTTCATTTTGTACTCTCTTTTGCCCATCTCAAAAAGTTTTTCAGCAGGGCGATTCCTGCATTCTGGCTCTTTTCTGGGTGAAATTGGGTGGCAAAGCAGTTGTTTCCGCAGAGAATTGCTGAAAACGGCTGCTGATAGCGGCAGATACCGGCGCGCCCCGGAGTATCAAACGGAGCATAAAAAGAGTGGACAAAATAGACGTCTATTTCGTCAGGCATCCCTTCGGTGACCGGATTTTTCTCAAGTTCCACGGTGTTCCAGCCTATTTGCGGAACTTTTCCCAGTTCAGGATCGAATTTTACTGCATCTGCGTTGAAAATGCCGAGTCCTGAGACACCTGGAGACTCTTCGCTTGAATTGAGCATCATCTGCATACCAAGACAAATGCCCATCATCTTTCTGCCGGAGTTGATAAAATCCATGATAGGATCAACGAATCCCCGGGCTCTCAGATTGTTCATACCGTCTCCGAAGGAGCCTACTCCGGGGAGCATGGCGCAGGGAAAATCATTGAGTTTTTCAGGTTGGGTGATGAACTCAACCTTTGCTCCTGCGTATTCCAAAGCTTTTCCGACTGAGCGCAAATTGCCCATGCCGTAGTCGATTACTGCTATATCCATAAAAAAATCCCTGATGTATAAATTTGTTTTAATATACATCAGGGAAATGGATTTTTCCATAGAGAGGATTTCAAAAACTTTCAAAAAGTCCGTAGAAATCCTCCTGTGGCAGTTGTTTGCGTCAGCGGCGGTGTCCGGGCATCGGGCGCGCCGGTCTGGGAGCAGGCCTTGCGGGAGCTGCCGGACGTCTTGCCGGAGCCGGCTTGACCGCAGGATGATGCTTCGGCGGCGGAGGCGGCAGCGGACGCGGCGCAGGGCTGTGATGATGCTTCGGCGGCGGAGGCGGCAACGGACGGTGCACCGGTTTATGGTGATGGTGCGGCGGCGGAGGAGCCGGAGCCATAGCGCAAAGTCCGAGACCGGCAGTCAATACAACAGCAGTAAAAATTCTTTTGATCATGTTATACCCCCTTTCGAGTGGTTGTTCTATACAGTAATATAACTTTCCAAAATCAAAAGTCAACCGCATAAAAAACAAAAAACGAAATATTTGCTCTGCGTGAGCCTTGCATAGTAAACGCATACAGCTCTGAAAAGAAGAGTGTTTTAATTTTTACAACTACCGGAGTATCAATAATATTCCCGGTTCTCCAATTTCTTATCATTCTCCCTTGTATTTTTATCATAGAGGCACTATATTAGACTCAACATCGGTTTCTTGTCGGAATTTGTCAAAAAATGAGGTATGCAATTATGATCAGCAAAAGAGTATTGAGTATTTGTTCGATATTTTTTTGTTTTGTGCTTTTTGCAGGAACTGTTAACTATTATGAAATATCAAAACTCGAATCGCAGGGAGTCCGTTTCAGCTCCGACAACAAAACTTTGGACAGATGCCCAAAGAATATCACGTCTATCGTTATCCCGGACGGCGTCACGACCATCGGAGATAGGGCGTTTCGGAATTGCATAAATTTGACCAGCGTGACCATCCCCTCCAGTGTCACTACCATTGGGAATGGTGCGTTTTCTTGGTGCTTAAATTTGACCAGCGTGACCATCCCATCCAGTGTCACGACCATTGGGGATGGTGCGTTTGAATATTGCATAAATTTGACCAGCGTGACCATCCCCTCCAGTGTCACGACCATCGGGGGGAGGGCGTTTGCGAGGTGCTCAAAACTGACCAGCGTGACCATCCCCTCCAGCGTCACGACCATTGGGGGTAGTGCGTTTGGGGGGTGCTCAAGTTTGACCAGCGTGACCATCCCCTCCGGTGTCACGACCATCGATGGTGAGGCGTTTGCATTTTGCTCAAATTTGACCAGCGTGACCATTCAGGACGGTGTCACGACCATCGGAAGTGGTGCGTTTAGGTGGTGCTCAAAACTGACCAGCGTGACCATCCCCTCCAGTGTCACGACCATCGGAAGTGGTGCGTTTAGGTGGTGCTCAAAACTGACCAGAGTGACTGTTCCTCGCAATTGCAAGGTGGAGGCTACCGCTTTTCCGAAAGGGTGTAAGGTGGTAAGACGGTAAAACGCATCTTAACATAGGCTCCCTGCGCCCAAAGCGGGGAGTAAAGTCATTATCAGCGATACAACGCTGAGGATGACAGAAGAGCAAAAAACTCTGATAAAAAAATGCGGCTGCTGCAAAACCTTTTCCGTAAGGTATGCAACAGCCTTTTTCTATTGTTTGAACAGATGAATAGCTGAAAACTATGCCGCGAACACTTCGCGTGCCGCATACTTCACCGCCCCGGTCATCCGTTCACTCCGTTCAATTCCGTTCAATTCCGTTCTGAAGGCGGGAGTTTTTTCTCGCGCGGGCACAGCACGTGCTTGGCGGGCTTGGAACTTGAAATCAAACGGTTGTCAGCGCGCAGGTTCCGCCAGTCACTTGCTCTGGTGACTTGCAACTTTCCACGGTTCGCAGTTGAGGCCGCAGAGGATTTTTACGAGCTCACTTCTGGTAACTTTGTCGGTTCTCGGAGTTATCAGCATTGCCGCGATCTCGATTTCATGGGGTCTGTTTGCCTGGATCGTTACACTTTGGGTTGCGTTGTCAAGAGTTGTCCAACGGGGTGAGAAATAGGGATATTTGTTGTGGTCGTTGTCCAGACGGGCGTCCCACCTGAAACGGCCTTTGCCTTTTCCGTATTGGGCTTTGTAGAACTCGGTTCCGGAGTTGATTCCGGTGATGGCGGGAACGATTTTTCCATCGGGCAGAACGACGCCGATATCCTGTTTGGTTCCGTCACGTGAAGTGCGGGCTTTGGCTTCCTGAGTGTTCATTCTGCTGAGCAGCCAGATGGTGTAGTCTCCGGCAGGAATCTCCTCGAAGTTGAAGGTTGCACGTTGACCTCCGGCGTTGACTACGAGGCAGTCCTGTACGCAGTTTTTGTGGGCTGGAACGATTTTGGCTCCATTGAGCGGAACTGCATTTTTTGCGGGTATGAGGCGGACATTGGGAGCAACCAGAACGGCGAGCTCTTTTTTTGCTCCGTTGTCATCGATGACCACGTTTTCAAACCGGGTTGCCGAGGAGTCAGCTTTGGCTGTGATGGAGAGAACTCCATTTGCGAGTTTTGCCGTGACTCCGGAGCTTGACGTTACCTTTGCATCGGCAGACGCTCCTTCGACAGCGTGGCTTACGCTTTTGCCGGGTTCGACTGCGGTTATCTGACGCTCGAAACCGGGAATTGCTCCGTTATAGGGAGCGTCTTTGATGACCAGCTCTTTCACGTCGTTGCGGTAGGATACCGTGATATTGGCTTTGCTTCCTTTATCGGCTTTGAAGAGGATAGAGTTCTCTCCAGTTTTAAGCTGGCAGTTCTGGACGCGGCTGTTGAACATGACTTCGGTGAATGCCTCGAATTTTGTCACCTTGCTGATCGGAGCTTTGATTTTGATGTAGTAGGCGTGACGTGCTCTGATGGCATAGGTCGCGCGGCCGTCAGCGTCAGTAACGAGTTTGCGGAAAGTTTTGCCTCCATCAGTGGATAACTCGATGTCAGCCTTTTTTCCGTCGGAGGTAATTGCTTCATAGCGTCCGGCGACGATGGGGTAGGGCAGTTCGACGGCGTAGATGAAGTCATTGGCGGTGATGTTTGAGAACGCCTTGTTGCTCTTGGAGGGCTTTCCGCTGAAAGAGAAGTACGCGTTGGAGTAGTGGGGGAACGGACGGTGTACCTGATAGAGCTGCTCCGTGCAGACAAGCTCTTTGGGAGCCTTTTCCGCCAGACGGAATTTTTTGTCGTACGGGAAAGGATCGTTGGGGTGCACCGCTCGCGGATCGATACAGCGGGCGACCTGCACATCGTTATAGTTTCCGTCATTGTAGAAATAGAATCTGGCCTTTTCTCCCGGGTGCAATGTGTAGGCGATGCGCTGCTGCATTCCGGGGATGTGTCTTGAGTAATTTCTGGTAAATCCCTGGCGGGTGAACGATGAACTTCCGCGTCCCCAGCGGACGAATGATCCGTTTTCGACATCGAGCTCTTTCAAACTTGCCGGAGTTTCGTTGTCCCATCCGGGGAAGAACTGCTGAGCAGAGAGGTCGTAAACATGATTCTTTCCATCGAAGTAAACCTGCTGGAAGCTGTGTCCGTATCCGGCAGTCTGGGTCGCAGGCAATGATCCGGAACACGAAAACATATTTGCTGCCATGTTATTGAGCGGACCGCATTCAAATCCGCAGTATCCGTTGAAGAGGCTGAGTGCGAGGTATGAAGCGTGTCTGGCACGGTCGCTGTGCGCACCTATACTTGCCTGATGGGTCATGAAGTAGTCGCTTGCTTTCAGTACGAGATTGAAAAGCAGATTAGCTTTTTCGTAGTCACTTACTTTGATGTTTTTGAGACTGTCGGTGATGTCTCCGAAGCTGCGGACGTCGAGCTCTTCATTGGCTATAAGGACAGGATGGCGCAGCTCTGCAACGTTGTCAGGACAGGCTATTTCTATATAGTTCATATAGCTGTTTGCCGGAATCATCAACTCTTTTCTCGAGCCGGGCGTTGCGCTGTATTTTACGGTATTATCTTTACGGGCTGCTTTGAAATCTTTGACCGACGGCATAACGGGGTAGTTGTTTTTGTTCAGGACTTTTGCCGGATTGCTTCCGTCGAGAAGTTTTTCCGGAAAGTACTGGATGGTTTTTCCGTCGTAGGCAAAGGTTCGTGCCCTGAGGAAGGTGGCAGAGTTGATTGAACCATAGACTTTTCCCAGTCCCATCGAGGATTTTCCGTCTATTGAGCGGTCAAAGTCAAAGAGGGCGTAAGTTGCGGCATCAGCTTTGAGCTCTTTTTCCGGAGTGAACTCTTTTGTGTAGCGTCTGCCTCCTGATATCCTCAGCGAATCGATTGTTGCCGGAGCGTATTTTGTCGCGATCTGTCTCGCCCGGTTTGCGTCATTTCCGATGGCAACGACCTGAGCGATTTGATCGTTGTGATAAAATTCTTTGCTGATACTATGTTTTATAAAGCTGAATTTTGAATTTGCAAAGACCTTCTTGCCGTTGACGAAACACTCGATTCCGTTTTTGCCGTACTGAACTGCTATGTGAGACCACTTTTTCAGTTCAAGTTTGTGTTTGAAAGAGAAGTCGCGGCGTTTCCCTGAGCCATCGAGGACAGATATTTTCCAGACACCGCGTTTGGGAGTATAGGTGGTGTTGAAAAGAGAACCGATCTTTTGGCGGATAGCTTTGTTTTTGGGACGCGGGCCATAGTTGTTTCTTGCGTCGATCACGCAAAAAGTCTGAGCGTCGCTTCTTTTCCATTGCGGATTGATCCAGAGTTCAACTGTTCCGTCGTTGAGCGGCCAGAAACACTCTCGGTCGCTTTTTATTTGCTTGCCTTCGCTGTAAACGGCGTGGCTGTTGGGGGAGTAGTGGAATATGGTGTTTCCGTCAAGTTTGAGTGCGTGATCTCCCTCTTTGCCGGTAACACCTTGAGCAAACAGTTTGTCATTGTATGAGGGGAAGGGAAGCTGCTGGGCTTTCCTTACCGCAAGCTTGCTGATTTCCAGTTCGGGAAGACAGTCACTTTTCTGTTTTACTTCAAGACCGTGGTTGTCATATTTATACAAGGTTCCGCTGCAGTCAAATGTGACGGCAATGCGTTTTGCGTCTTTGTGGAAGAAGCCATACTCCTGATAGTGAGTGGTGACTCCGGGAACGCGCATGTGACTGATCCAGCGGGGTTCGGTGAGACTTTCCGGAAGCAGTTTTCCTTTTGCATCATACTGCTCAACTCTGACCGCGCCGCCCCAGGTGAGTTTGGCGAGTGATTTGAGTTCAAGCTCGAGTGCCGCCGGAGTTCCAGCGTATCCGGCAGGAAGATCAACGAAGTATTTTGCGGTTGACCATCCGAATTCGTTGGCTTTGATTATGATTTTATTTCCGTCCGAGCTGATGTCGATGCTGCGTCTGTTTTTTGTCCACTTGGAGGGATTTTTCAAGGCTCCGTCAAACAGGTTGTCGGTGGAGTTGATGCAGACAAATTTTTTGTCAGAATTTTTGACGACAGCATAGAGTTTTTTTGTTCCGGCAGGAATTGTGAGACGCAGGATATCTTTTCCGGAGGCATTACCTTTGATGATTTTGGTATCGACCTGTTTATCACCGTTTGCAGTTACTGCGACGACCTGGATATCGGCGTTTTGCGGAATTCCGGCAAGCTTATCAAGTTTTGCGCGGTCGATAGCGATCTCATAAGGCAGAGATGTGTCGTTTTTACTGTTCCATTCAAGATCGAATGAATTTGCAGGTTTTGCCGCCGCAAGCTGGAAAGATGCAAAGCATCCCAGAGCCGCGGACAGCATGAAAGAATTGAACTTCATTTTTCTTTCCTTTTTTTGTGGTTTTATGTTAAAAAATTATTGTTGATCAGAATGTGTAAATCTGTCCCTCTCCGGCATAGAAAGCGTTGTAGCCCTGGAGCGAAGTCAGACGTTTGGATATGTCTCCTGCTGAGTTGCTGTCAGAGTGTCCGTCAGCCCACAGCACGTTGCATCTGCCGTTGTGATGTCCGGCATACAGGCGTGAAGAAGAGTTGTCCAGCCAGTACCATTGAGCGCGGACGGTCGTTGACCAGCTGTCAGCAAGCAGCAGAAAGGTTGACGGATTTTTGATGTGTACAGGACGCAAGACCATCGCGCTACCGGTGGTGCCGTAATCTTGGAATTTCAGACGCCATTGGGTGCGATCATCTCCTTTGCGGGATGTGGGGATGATTTTGTGTGACGGAATAAATCCGTATGTACTCACATGAGTAGCCATATCGTATGAGGCTGAGTTGTCATGTTTTTTCCAGTCGTTGACCAGAAATTGGAACGGAAAGACTGCGGGGCAGAGAACTGCATTCTTATTTCCGAGGTAGTTGCCTCCGAGTTTTGCTTTAAATCCCGCCTTGCTTTTGATTCTCATGATGTCACGGCAGACATAGCTTGTCCATTTTACGTTGTCGAGAGCATCTCCGCGGGATTCTGTGTACATGACAAGACTATTATGGTCATCGAGGTATCCGGCGATAGCAAGTCCGCATTGCTTTTGGTTGTTGGTGCATTGACTTCCTTTGGCGCGCTGTCTTGCGCCCTGAAGCGCAGGCATCAGAATCGCGGCAAGGATGGCGATGATGGCGATAACAACCAGAAGTTCAATCAAGGTGAAACTAAGCTGTTTCTTAGAAAAAATGCTTTTAGTGGTATTCATTTTGTTGTTTCCTTTCCTTTTGAAAAATAGTTGTTTTACATATTATACGGCATATTGATAAAAAAAGCAAGCCGAATTGGAATATTCTAATAAAAATGTAATGAATAGCGGGGAGAAGGCTTGTTTTTTTGCCGGGATTGCTTTACATTAAACAATGAACCGTTAAATCATAAATAAGGAGTTGTTTGTTATGGATAAAAAATGTATTGCGGCATTCGGAGAAGTGATGCTGCGTCTGTGTCCTCCCGGGAAAAAACGCTTTGCCCAGAGTTTTCCCGGAAGCATTGAAGCGACCTTCGGCGGCGGTGAGGCAAACGTCTGTGCCTCGATCGCCATGCTTGGAGGCAGCTGCCGTTATCTTACCGCTCTTCCGGATAATCCGATCACCCGCGCCTTTGCCGTCCAGTTGCGCGGACTCGGATGCGACGTCGATAAGATACACTACGACAAAGCTGGTCGTATGGGAGTGTATTACGCCGAGCATGGTTCCAATATGCGCGGTTCCAATGTAGTTTATGACCGCGATAACTCAACGATAGCTCTTCTTGCTCCCGAAGCCTATGATTTTGCCGATATGCTCGACGGAGTCACCCATTTGCATGTCACCGGAATCACTCCGGCGTTGAGCGAAAACGCTTATCATTCGACCCTTGCCGCCGTAAAGTTTGCCTCAGACGCAGGAATAGCTGTTTCCGTAGATCTCAATTACCGCAAGAAACTCTGGAATTGGGATGTGAACAGCTCAAAAAGCGAGCTTGCCTCGCGCTGCATGAGTGAGATAGTCAAGTTTGCCGACATCATCATCGGCAATGAAGAGGACGCAGCCGATGTGTTCGGAATCCACGCGTCAGACACAGCCATTGACGCTGGAAAACTCAATATATCTGGCTACAAATCGGTTGCCGCCGCTCTTTCAGAGCGTTTTCCGAAAGCGAAGTTTGTGGCAATAACTTTGCGCGAGAGCATCTCAGCCGACCACAATAACTGGGGAGGTATGCTCTACGACTGCAAGGCGAAAGAGGCACACTTTGCCCCGCTTGCCGCAGACGGAACCTATTCTCCATACCACATCTGCGATATTGTTGACCGTTTCGGAGGCGGAGACTCCTTCTGTGCCGGACTTATTTTTGCTCTCAACAGTGACAAATATTCTTCTCCTGCCGATGCTATCCGTTTCGCGGTCGCCTCAAGTGCCCTCAAGCACACGATAAATGGAGACTACAACTATACCTCCCTCAGCGAAGTTGAAACGTTGATGAAGGGCTCAGCTTCAGGAAGGGTGCAGAGATGAAAGAGCGTTTTGAAGCCTTGATGAAAGAGTGTCCGGTCATCGCTATTTTACGCGGGATCACCGAGCCGGAAGTTGCCGCAGTCTGCGATGCCCTCTTTGAAGCAGGAATCACTCTGCTGGAAATTCCGCTCAACTCCCCCGATCCCATAAAGACGATCGCCGCAGCCGTAAAGCATTGCGGAGACCGCCAGATGGTCGGAGCGGGAACCGTTCTTACTCCGGAAGATGTACGTGATGTCGCAGCTGCGGGCGGAAAATTCATTATTTCCCCAAACACCGACGTTGATGTCATCAAAGAGACCAAAAAATGCGGGCTCATATCCATCCCGGGATTTTTTACTGCAAGCGAGGGTTTTACCGCTCAGAAAGCCGGAGCGGACTATCTCAAACTCTTTCCTGCTTCACTCGGACCGGGATACGTCAAAGACCTCAAGGCCGTCATCAAGCTTCCGATCATGGCGGTCGGAGGTGTAAATGCCGCCAATACCCCTGAGTTCTTGAAAGTCTGCTGCGGAGTCGGAATCGGTTCTGCCGTTTATAAAGCAGGGCGCACAGCCTCCGAAGTCGGAGCCGCCGCAAAAGAGATCACCTCATCAATAAAGTGACATTGGTATTCTGTTTGAAACAGAAGTTATAAAAAGGCTCTGTTCCCGACACGGGTAGGTGAAGGTAAATAAAAAAGTTTCCCCGCTTTTCTTGAAAGGGAGAGATCCGCCGTCGCCAAGGCTATGGCGGGACAAGGGGGAAAGAATAACGAAGCCGACGTTCGGCTTCTTTTCTCGTGAAAAGAAGTTTTCCCGCTTTCCCCGCATCATCTCCCCATATCGGGAACAAAGCTTATAAAAAAGGACTTGCACGGAAAAATCGTGCAGGTCCTTTTTGTATCAAGTCATACTGCTCCGCATTGCTGAGGAACAGCAGATGGCGTTTTTATTTATACTCTTTGAGAGCTTTGTCTGCGCAGGATTTCAGCAGAGCGGCATCTTCAGGAGACAATTTTATTCCGTTGTATTTGATATCGAGCGGAGACTTCTTGAAGATGAAACCGTACCAGACGCAAGCCTGGAGAAATTTTCCGCGTCCGTTGAGGTGGCTGGGATCACAACGGAACTCAGGAGCTCCGGTCTTGCGGTTCTTGGTCCAACGCCATCCGACGTTGAATGAACCGGTCTGATCTACGGTAGAACCCTGCGTTTTCTTGGCTTCAGCAATGAGTTTTTTGTCCACGGGCTTGAATTTGACGGGCTGAGCTTCGCGGGCAAGCTGAACAGCAAATCCTGCAGGAATGACTCTGAAGCCGTATTTTGCTGAGGCTTCTTTATAGTTGTTGTAAATTCCGTCATACATACCTTTCTGCCCGCCGCTTTTTTTCAGCATATTGTGGTCAACGCGGTATGCCCAGGTCTGCTGGAAAACGATTTCCGAGTTGGGAGCATATTTTTTGACATACGCAACCAGATTATCCAATTCCGGATAAAAACTGCCTTTTACCCAGCTGAGGCGGCTCGCCTGCTGAATGGTGATGATATCCCATTTTTCAGCGGCAAGTATGTCGCGGAGTTTGGCCATTTTGCCGTTGTATTTATAGTACTTTTTATCGGCATTCTGCTCTTCTTCATTGGCATACGCCCAATGCTTTTGAATGGTGCATCCTCCGTGGTTGGCAAAGGCGAGGGTAAGTTTATCTCCCTGCGCTTTGGCGATCGCCGGAAGCTCTTTTTGCAGGCTCCAGGTAAAGCTGTTGCCGATGGTCAGCACTTTCATTTCTCCTGCCGCCAGAGCAAAAGCGGCAAGGAACAGAACAAACATAATTTTTTTCATAATTTGTACCTTTCAGTATTTTTTTTATTACTTATTGAAGCTCTTGTAAAGTCTTTCAAAATCGCGGCGGTGATTTTCCATGATGGAAATTTTCTTTTCGAGCTGTTCTATGAGGTCGGGACCGAGCAGCATGATGTTTTCAAACTCTTTGGACTCCGCCTGATGGATAACCGGCTGTTTTGCGCCGCGGAGTATATCGATAAGTTCGAGCATGTTGTTTATCTCAGTGCGGACGATCTCAGACATTTTGTAGAAACGTATATCACCCTGGGTGCTGATATCGTATGATTTGTCAGCCGGAGGCGTGCTGTAATCTGTTTCATCAAGATAGAACTGGAAACTGATTACGTTCATGGCATTGGTCATGAGACATTTCCAAACCTTGAGCTTTTCAGACTGCGAGGTGATGTACTGTTTTGCTGTCTCATCGACTGCGCAGGGTATCAGGCTTGACATCTTCGATATCGCCTGTTTGAGCAGCGGAAGAGTGCGCTGATAGACCATACGGTAGAGTGTGCGTCCTCCGACACCGCTCAGCCAGCGGTTTGCCTGAAGGTCGAGCAGATTGTCTGCATCGGCTTCAGTCTGTGCCTGAAACTGGAATTCACGATAATAATTCTTTTCCTCGGGCTTCAGCTCTGCCGGAAACGCTACCAGCGGGCGGGTGAGCCAACGCTGCTGTACGGTTCCGAGAACGAAGATGTGGCCTCCGGTATCGAGGTGTTCGAAACGGTCATAGACCTGTCCGGTGAGTTCCCAGGCTTCGACAAGGGTTTCTGCATTGTCTTTGCCGACGAAGCTCTCTGCCATCTCGAGCAGGGCGGTGTATTTTCCGATAACACCTTTTTTCATTGTGCGGTAATACTTTTTGACAAATCCGATGGTGTCGATCTCATCGAGGTCGCGGAACGCCAGCATGATGTTGTTGTCTTCTTTGCCGATGATCTGCTGGATGTGGTCTGCGACTTTGGGCAGACGGGTCAGACGGGCGATTGGATTGGAATAGTCAAGATAGTAGTTGTGGAAACCGACGATATCCGTGGATATGACGCTGTTGAGGGTGCGGTTGTTGATGGACTGCCCCTTTTTGAGCAACGGAAGAACAGCGGGAACATCAGGTTCAATGATGTTGCGGGTATTTACTTCCACATCGTGGAGACCGGCGAGCGCAGCACCCTCCTGGAACATTCCGAGGAAATTGACTACGCGTTCTCCGATAGGAATATCCCTGCACACCTCAGGACCGTTGGGACCGGGATAGAGACGGTTGTTCCAGCAGAGACCACCGCCTGAGTCATTGGTCATGAGCTGAAAGAGCTCAAAGGGAGCGACTTTGCAGAGCTCTCCGATGGTTCTGACATACATTGCTCTCACTTCAGGATTGTCGATACAGGGAGCGTAATATTCAGTTCTGGCGCGGCGTGGCTGATCGCAGCGCGGACCTCTCCATTTGGGGTGGTCACGGAAGACCTTTTCCGGAAGATATGCGGGCTCCATTCCGTTGAAAGTAGCCTTGAGACCGAACTCTTTGAGTATCTCGACGCGCTTTACGAGGGTATCAAGATTGCGTTTTGCGTAATCTTCCGGAAGATATCCTTTGAGTTCTTCCGGAACGATGAATTTGAAGATCGTCGGACGGTGAAGAGACCAGTTCGGGTATGGATCATAGCGGTTGACATTCCACTGCCACATGCTCAGTTCGACTTGACTGGCAGAGAGGTGGGTCGCTCCGAGTTCGCAGGCAAGCTCTGCGAGACGGCGGTACTCATCAAGGTTGGATGTCGGACACTCAACACTGATTTTTCTCATGGTGCTTTTTCCTTATTTTAAATATTCAAAGGTCTATAAGTTCGTTGTCGATAAGTCTTGTTGTTCCGAAGAAACAGGCGGCAGCAAGCAGAAGCTGGCGAGTCTCTGCGGTCGGTTCTTTCATTGTGTCGATATCGAGGGCTGAGACGTAATCGACTCTGCCTCCGGCGGCAGTCATGACCTCTTTTGCTCCGGAAATCGCTTCTGAAACGGCATCAAGTCCTTTATTTTCGATGATTTTTCTCGCTTCGACCAGGGATTTGTGGATAGAGAGCGCACGGGTTCTTTCATCAGCCGAGAGATAGCGGTTGCGCGAGCTCAGGGCAAGACCATCGCTGTCGCGCACCAATGCTCCCGGAATGATCTCTATCGGGAAATCCATGTCGCGCACCATGCGTTTGATCACAAAGAGCTGCTGGGCATCTTTCAGACCGAACACCGCAAAATCCGGCTGGGCGAGCAGAAAGAGTTTTGCGACGACCGTAGTGACTCCGCGGAAGAATGTCGGGCGGCTCGCTCCGCAGAGCGGTTTGGATAATTCGCACTCCGTGACCCAGGTGGAGGCATCTTCCCGATACATCTCTTCGGGCTCCGGAGCAAAAATCACATCGACCTTGTGTTCGGCGCAGAGCGCGGCATCACGGTCAAAGTCTCTCGGATACTGGTCGAGATCTTCGGTGGGAGCAAACTGGGTCGGGTTGACAAAAATAGATACGATAACAGTATCGGCTTTCTCACGTGCGATATCAATAAGCGAGAGGTGACCGTCATGGAGAAATCCCATGGTTGGGACAAAACCGATGACTTTGCCGGAGCGTTTTTCTGCGAGGGCAAATTGCTGCAACTCTTTTCTTGTGCGGATGATCTGCATATTGAAACTCCATAAAAAATGTGACCGCAAGACGTTGAAAGAACTGCCTTGCGGTCAAATTGTCAAATCAAATCTCGACGAGCCAGTTGTGGGTGTCGGGAAGTTCACCGTACTGGATTCCGGTCATCTGCTTGTAGAGCTTCTCAAGGACGGGACCGATCTCGGTGAGTTTGTAGTCATAAACTTTCTCTCCGTCGAAGATCCTGCCGACCGGAGTGAGCACCACGGCGGTTCCGCAGGCGGCGACTTCGGTGAAATCTGCGAGCTCTTCAGCTTTGACCTGACGGCGCTCGACGACCATTCCGAGATCCTGGGCGATCTGCATCAGGCTCTTGTTGGTGATAGAGGGCAGAATGGAGTCAGAACGGCTGGTGACATAACGTCCGTCAGCAGTGATGGCAAGGAAGTTGCTGGTGCTGAACTCATCGATGTAAGTGTGGGTCGCAGGATCGAGGAAGAGCGCAACGGGGCAATGGTTGTCTTTGGCAACTTTTCCGGAGAGAAGGCTCGCCGCATAGTTTCCGGCGGCTTTGATGTGACCGGTTCCGTGGGGCGCTGCGCGGTCAAAGTCGCGGGAGATCATTGCATCTACCGGTTTGATTCCGCCTTTATAGTAGGCTCCGACCGGCATGACCATGATGACCAGCTCATACTCTTTGCTGGGAGCTACTCCGACCTGCGGAGTGGTTCCGAACATCACAGGACGGATGTAGAGAGAACCGCCGCTGCCGTAGGGAGGAACGTAGTCTTCGTTGTCTTTGACGACGGTTTTGACCGCTTCGACAAACTTCTCGACCGGAAACTCCGGCATGAGCAGGTGTCTTGCAGATGCATTGATACGTCTTGCGTTCTCATCGGGGCGGAAAATACGGACTTTGCCGTCTTTGCATCCGAAGGCTTTCATTCCTTCGAAGATCGCCTGACCGTAGTGCAGGACGTTTGCCGCGACGGAGATGTTGATGTTGTAATCATTGCAGAGTCTGCCCTCGTCCCATTTTCCATCGGCATAGTGGAAACGGATGTTGCTGCGCGTCGGCATAAACGCGAAACCGAGTTTATCCCATTCAATGTTCATTTTTACACTTCTTTCGTTAATTTTTACGGGTTGAAATAAAACTTTATTAATATAATACTGGAAAGATTTATTTCAAGGTTTACATCGCTAAAAACACCATGTTCCGCCGTGAACTGTGTCATTTGCGCGGATGAGGTGCTTTTGTTTCATATCCTGATATCTTCAACTTCAGCACCTATTCCGCGAAGTTTTGAAATCAGATCTTCATATCCGCGGTAGATGATCTCCGCATGGTTGATGGTACTGGTTCCTTTTGCGCAGAGGGCAGCGATGACCATTGCCATTCCGGCGCGGATATCGGGGCTGGACATCTCCTGGGCGTGCAGATTTGCTTTTCCGGTGATGACCACGCGGTGCGGATCGCAGACGATGGCATTGGCTCCCATACTTATCAGGCGGTCGGCAAAGTAGATACGGCTTTCAAACATCTTCTCAAAGAACATGACAGTTCCTTTGCATTGAGTTGCGGCAACGATGGTGCAGCTCATCATATCTGAGGGAAAATGCGGCCAGGGACCATCTGATATCTGAGGAATATGACCGCCGTAGTCACATTGTATTTCGGGAGTCTGACCTCCCGGAAGAAAAATCCTGTCGCCCAGCAGTTCGATTTTGACTCCCAGACGCTCAAACACGCGTCTGAGCATCCAATGGTTGCGGTTGTTGGTTCCGTGGACGGTGATGCTGCCTCCGGTGGCGGCGGCGAGTGCGAGGAAACTTCCTGCTTCGATGTGATCTCCGATAACGGTATGTTCTGCTCCGTGAAGTTTTTCAACGCCCTCGATGGTGAGGGTGTTGCTGCCGATACCGCTTATTTTTGCTCCCATTTCATTGAGCAGATTTGCCAAGTCATTGACGTGCGGTTCGCAGGCTGCATTGTAGAGGGTGGTAACTCCCTCTGCGGTGGCGGCGGCGAGCAGGATCTGTTCGGTGGCGGTGACGCTGCTCTCATCAAGAAACAGCTCTCTTCCGGCAAGACGCGAGGGGGCGTTGAAAATATAGGTGAGGTCTCCGGACATCTCTGCTCCGAGTTTGGTCAATCCGTAAAAGTGGCCGTCGAGTCGGCGTCTGCCGATCACGTCTCCTCCCGGAGGATAGAGCTCAGCCTTGCCGCATCTGCAAATCAAGGGCGCAGCAAAGAGTATGCTCGTGCGGTTTTTTGCACAAAGCTCTCTCGGAATGGTCGTTTCGCGCACTTTTGAGCACTTGAAACGCAGAGTGTTTTTTTCAAAAGTGAACTCAGCACCGAGGACTCCGGCTATCTCCAGCATCGAGCGGACATCGCGGATATCCGGAACGTTGTGCAGAACGCACTCTTCATCGGTGAGTAAAAGGGCGGGTATCATCGGGAGAACGGCGTTTTTATTGCCTGAGATCGTCACATCTCCGGATATAGGTCTCTGTCCTGTGATACGTAAACTTTCCATGTTTTATCCTTCCTGTTTCAGCGGTATTGTTTCTGCTATAATTTATCAGGAGTTTTTGCAAATACAAGGGTTTTTTCAAGATGTTTCCGGCTTTTTCCGGACTTCTTTTTCAGCAAGGAGTAAATAAGCTCTTTTTATTGACGGTCAATGGCTCAAAAAATATTGAAAATCAAAGAAAGATGTGGTATATTTTACAGTTGATAATCAAACACTCAAAACAAGAAAAAACTATGTCAAATCAAAGTGATATCTGGTCAGTCGAACATCTCAACCTTGCCATCGGCAGGCAGATATTGTTCGACGATGCGGAGTTTTCCATAGGGGAGGGCGAGCGTCTCGCTCTTACAGGACGCAACGGCAGCGGAAAATCCACGCTGCTCAAGATCATTGCCGGAACAGAACAGCCGTCGTCGGGAGATATTGCAGTACGCAAGAACCTGAGGATATCATATCTTCCTCAGAGTGCCGATATCGGAGTCGAAGGAACCGCCCGCGAGGTGCTTGCCGGAGGTCTTGCCGATTTTGTGGAAATGCACCGTCTCTACGATACGCTTCCGCAAAACTCACCTGAGCACGTGAAAATCGAACATGCCCTCGATCTTTACGACGCATGGAACTGTGCGAACAAGCTGGATAAAATGCTCGACCGTCTGTCGCTTGATTTTCCGGACCGCAGGTTTTCCGATCTGTCAGGAGGCGAGAGAAGACGTGTCCTGCTGGGGCGGGCCTTGATAAGCGAACCTGATCTTCTTCTGCTCGATGAACCGACCAACCATCTGGATATCACGACTATCGAGTGGATGGAAAACTTTCTTTCAGCATTTCGCGGAGCCTGCTGTTTCGTGACCCACGACCGCTTTTTTCTCGACCGCATAGCCAACCGCATCGTTGAGCTCGATCACGGAAAATTTTATTCATGCGAAGGCTCATACGCCGATTTTCTTGCGGCAAAGGCGTTCCGTATCGAATCAGAAGACGCAGAGACAGCCCGCCGCCGCAGTTTTCTGCGCCGCGAAGTAGAGTGGGTGCGCCGCAGTCCCAAAGCCCGCCTCAAGCGCAACCTCGGAAGATTGAAGCGTTATGAAGAGCAGGCATCGATATCGGCTCCTGAGAGAACAGGAGATATCGAGCTTGTAATACCGTATCCGTCCCGTCTCGGAAACAAGGTGGTCAATTTGAAAAGTGTCACACTTTCCCGCGGAGACAAAAAACTTTTCTCAGACTTTGATTTTGAATTTACTTCAGGTCACAAAGTGGGCATCGTAGGTCCCAACGGCTGCGGAAAAAGTTCCCTGTTGAAGCTTCTGACCGGAGAACTTTCAGCTGATTCCGGAAAAGTCGAGATCGCCGATACCGTTGAGTTCAACTACATCGACCAGTCCCGTCTTGCGCTTGATCCGGAAAAAACTGTGGTCGAAGAGGTCGCCGAGGGCGTCGAAAATATCGATCTCGGAAACAGTAAAATATCCGTCTGGGGATATCTCAAGCGTTTTTTGTTTGAAGATGAACGCATAAATACCAAAGTCCGCAATCTCTCCGGAGGCGAGCGGGCGCGTCTTCTTCTGGCGAAGATACTCAAGCAGGGAGGCAACTTTCTTATCCTCGACGAGCCGACCAACGATCTCGACCTTGCTACGCTCCGGGTGCTTGAGGAGGCATTGATAGATTATCCGTCAACCGTTCTTGTGGTGAGCCACGACCGTTATTTTCTCAACCGCGTATGCAACCATGTGATAGTTTTTGAACCGGGGAAAGTTGTCTCTTCGGTCGGAGATTATGACTATTATCTTTCGCGTCGCGCTGAACCGGAAGTTCCGGCAGTTCAGCAGGAAAAGAAGAGCACTCCGGCACCGGCAGCTCCGAAAAAAGCTCCCAAAAAACTCTCGTATTCTGAGCAGCGCGAGCTTGATATGATGGAGGACAGGATTTTTGCTGCTGAAGAGAGAGTATGCGAACTCGAAAAAGAGTTTTGCGACCCTGAACTCTTTTCCAAACGCCCGAAGGATGTTCCTGTTGTGCAGGCGGCTCTCGAAGAGGCAAAAAATGAACTCGAAAAGCTCTACGCCCGCTGGGAGGAGCTTGAAAATAAAAAATCAGCATTGGAAAACGGATGATCGCGGGGGAATATAAATGAATCTGCTTGCCCTTATTTTGATAATCATATCAGCTGGATTTCACGCAACTTGGAATTTTCTCAGCAAGGCTGGAACTCCGAGCTGCGGATATTTTCTGCTCACGACCATAGCCGCAACTATACTCACATTCCCCTTTGCGTTGTTCGGTCCGGTCGATTACCTCGCGCTCCCTCCGAAATTCTGGTTATTTGTCTTTTTCAGCGTGTTGTGTGAGCTCGCCTATATTTTGAGTCTCGCCAACGGTTACCGCAAGGCGGAAATATCATTTTTCTATCCCATGGCACGCAGTCTTCCGGTGCTTTTTACCTTTATAATAAGCTCGGCTGCCGGAATCGGAAAAAATCTCTCCGCAGCAGCGATGGTCGGAATGGTTCTGGTTACGGCAGGATGTCTGGTCATGCCGATCAGGAAATTTTCTGATATCAAACTGAAGGATTATTTCAACTCCACCATGCCGTATATTTTGCTCGGAGCCGCCGGAACCACCGGATACACGATATTTGACAGTCTTGCCTGCAACTATCTCTATGCAACAGGAGCAAATAAATCCCTTGTTGCTCTCGGATATCTCGGAGTTATCGAAGCAGGTATTCTTCTGGGGTCTCTTTTCATCGTAGGCATCTCTTCAAAAGAGCGCGCGATCGCATTGCAGCTGCGCCGGGATATCTCTCCGTACCTTGCCGGAACATTCAGCGTAGCGGCTTATGTGCTTGTACTCATCGCCATGGGACTGGTAACCAATGTGAGTTTTATCCAGGCGTTCCGCCAGCTCAGTCTGCCGATAGGAGTGGCTCTCGGAGTCATTATCCTGAAAGAGAAGATAACCCTTCCCAAAGCCATCGGAGTTACGCTCCTGCTCGCCGGTTTGATGCTTACAGCAATATAAACGGAAAAACTCCGTTTTCAGATGACGCATACGCAAAAGTTATATTGTTTTACATAAATATATGTTGAAAATATGAAAAACGGTGCTATTTTTCTATATGTCACCTGAAACAAAGGAGATTCCATTTATGAGAAAGATCAGCATTGCGTGCCAGACTGAAAATCTTGACGAGTACCGCCGTCTTGCGGAGCTTGCGAAACAGATGGGGGCGACTCACCTCAACGTCAATCAGATTGAGCCGAGTATGTGGCTGTGGAATATCAACCGCTACGATCCGTATCCGAACTGGGGACTTGAAAACCCGACCCTTTTTAAATTCATCGTTCCGGAAGAGTTGAAAAAACACTATGACTCCGCTTATGCTGCCCGCAATCTTGAGATGCTCAAGGCGAGGGCGGAGATCCTCAAAGAGTTCGGTTTGAAGGCGAGCTTCCGCGGAATGGAACCCGCCTATATGCCTGAGAGCGTTTACCGTGAGCATCCTGAGTGGCGCGGACCGCGCTGCGACCAGACCCGCCGTGCAAGAACGGAGTATTTTGCTCCCTGCCTTGACAATGAAGAGCTGCGGGAAATATATGTGAGGACTGTTGAACAGCTCTGCAAAGCTGCTCCTATCGAATCATTTTCTTTGCTTACCAACGACTCCGGCGGAGGACTCTGCTGGGCGGAGGGACTTTATCCCGGCAAAAACGGTCCGCTTGCCTGCGCCCATATTCACATGGGCAAACGCATTTCCCGTTACCTGTCGATTTTTCAGGAGGGTGCTGCCCGCGCCGGTCTCGAAGCTGAGGCGGCGGTGTTCCATGTTGACAATGTCGATATGATTTCATCTCTGCCGGATCTGCTTCCGGGACAGTCCATAAACAACCGTACTTCCAGCGGCGGGAGTGCTACTTACACCATCGGTACCGGCACTACCTACTCAGACCATGCAACTCCGGTCAATCTCATGCCGAGAATGTTCATGTATGCCGAAAATATACAGGCGTTTCAGGATCGTACTGACGGAAACATCACCTATGCCTTCCGCAGCGTCAAAGATATCGAAGCGATCACCTTTGCCCAGAAGTATTTCGGCAAGATCGGCAAGGGACCTGCCGGCGTCTGCAATGCCCTGACCGAATTTGCCGCAACTCTGGTCGGCAAAGAAAATGCAGACGACCTTGTGACTGTCTGGGAGCTTATTGAAAGGTGCATCCGAGCGTTCGACTATCTCGAGACCGGAGGTCACATATTCTATCTCGGCTCAGTCCATCAGCGTTGGCTTACCCGTCCGCTGGTGGCGTTTCCGGGAGAGCTCAAGCCCGAGGAAAAGGATTATTACCGTGCTTATCAGTTCCAGGCTCAGAGTGAAGCTGATGCGGATAATATGTGCGACCTTCAGGGCAACTGTTGGCTTTCCGGATACGGAGCAGCGAATTTGCTCAACAAAACTGTGGCATGCAATCTTCCCTTGATCAACAAGGCGATAAATATCTCGGAAAAACTGATATCTGCTGTTCCGGACAGTTATCGTGAACAGATGAAGAAAATCCTGCTCAAGCTGCGCCTTTACCGCTGCGTGATACGCAACGCAAACAATGTCGTTTCGTTTCAGGAAATCCTGGACCGCACGGATTACAGCGTCGAGCCTAAAGATACATCTCCTGCGATCGGAGAGCAGGGGGATATCAGATATTTCAAGGTAAATCAGATACTCCGCAACGAGGTGGATAATACCCTTGAAATCATTTCGATACTCAAAGAAGATCTCTCGACGATAATCACCGTCGATGTCAAGTTCAAAAGCGTGATGAATTACGGAAGCGATATCATTGACGATCTCAAAAAGAAAATCACCATCATGGAAAATCACCGCCGTGATTTCGAGAGACTCTATAAGAGTTACAACCGCTGATAAATAGTTGATGTCTCAAATGTTGTGAGACAATCTGAACGGCGGCGGCGCCCCGCGGTCAATCTCGCGCCTTGCATCTGCGCCGCGGCGGTCGTGTACAGAAGTACACTCCCTTGCTGTGCTCAATGCAAAACGCGACCTTGCCTCGCGGATGCATCCCCCGATGCTGACAAGCGTTTTGCGTATGTTGACAAAACATATCTTATGCGTTATATTTAAGCGTATAACAAAATATTGTTTATCACCTGTTTCGAAAAGTTTTCACAAAAATTGGGACAATAGCAATCAATTATAAGAACTCCGCTTTTCCTGAAGTGGGACGGGGGCGAGGGAAGGGGCTGTTGCAAAACCTTGAAAAGGTGAGCAACAGCCTTTATCTATTGTTTGAAAGAAGCCAAGCCACGCAGTTCGGCTTGAGAAAACGGAAGGCTCCCGAACGGAGAAGAACGGAGTTGAACGGAGTGAACGGAGATATTGTATGTGGAAAAGTATTCCGCCCGCCATTGTCTGCGGCGTAACTTAGCCGTGCATTACGCCGTGAACAACAGCGTGCAACATACCCAAACGCCAAACACCGCCGCAAACATCTGCGTGAGTTTGCGCGTCAAGCGCAAAAAATATACCTGTTCATCTATACCCATCGCATTAAGTCGCACAGAGCCAATATAAAAATTGGCTCTGTGCAGGTGCAGGGCAGTCTGCCCTGCTCAGGGGGTTCAAAGGGGGGATGAAATCCACCCTTGCGCATCGCACGGAGAGAGTGCCTGAGCAGCCAGAAAAGGCTGCTCAGGGGCGGCTACTAT
>SUVY01000014.1 GCA_015061775.1 Lentisphaerota bacterium
TAAAAGTAAATAAAAAAGGTTTTTCGCTTTTCTTGAAAGGGTGAGAGGGGCGCGGGGAGAGAGGGAAAACTTCTTTTCTCGCGAAAAGAAGTTTTCCCTCTCTCCCCGCATCATCTCCCCATATCGGGAACAAAGCTAAAAAAAAAATGGGTATAAACAAGGCAGCTGCAGCAGCTGATCTGCTGAAAAAAAGAATTCAAAGCGGAGTTTATGACACGGTATCTTTTCCGGGCGCTCCGGCTCTGGCGCAGGAGCTTGACATCAGCTACGTCACCATGCGTAAAGCGATGCGTATTCTGCTCGATGAAAATATCGTCTGTCAGCTTGACAACGGAAGACTCTCTCCGGTCAAGCCCCGGACTCCTGCAATGAAAGTCGCTTTTATCACTCAGCCTCTTCTTCCGGACGAAAACAAATGGGTCAATGCCGTCCGCACCAGCGCGGAAAAATTCGGCTGCGTTTTCCACAATGTCATCGCCGTTGACAGCTCTTCAAAAAACGTGTTCGACATCCTCAACGCCGATTATGATGTGATTTTCATGCTCTTCAACAAATGGCATCCCCTCGTTGTGGAAAAGATGTTCAAAATCAAAGAGCGCGTCGTCACCGTCCACAAGAATTTTTCAGCGCACGGAATCCGCTTTTTCGAGGGATATGCTCCGGAAGTGCTGGACACCCTCTATGCCTACCTCGACAGCAGAGGGTATAAAAAAATCGACTTTTTCAGTTCGTACAAAAACGACTCCTCAAGCTGGCGGTATGTCCAGTATCTCAAAGCCGCGAAAAAATATAAATTCACCGGCAGCGTCTATTTCGATGTTCCGGAACAGATTCATAAATCAAGGTTCATGATTTCCTACGATTACTGTAAAGAACTTGTTTCCGCAGGAAAATTCAAAGATACCCAGGCGGTGTTTGTCTCAACTCCGAACGAAGCGCAAGCGGTTTTAAGAGTTTTTGCCGATGCTGGAATAAGAGTTCCCGAAGATATATCCATCGTCTCCATCGGAGAGCCTGAGATCGCCATGTATAATACTCCGACCATTACTGAAATCGGAACGCCAGACCTTCAGGAAAAGTCTGATGAGATATTCCGCCACTATCTCGGAATAACTCCGCAGCCGGAAAAACTCGCGTTCAATCATCCGGTCGATTCTCTTACTCAAAGTGATGTTTTGTTTATCGGTGAAACTACCAAATAGTCTATCTGAAGGAGAAATAAAAATGACACACGCTCATCAAAACAACCGCAAGCAATTCACCCTCATCGAGCTGCTGGTCGTGATCGCGATCATCGCCATACTCGCGGCGATCCTTATGCCCGCTCTGCAGCAGGCCCGGGAGCGTGCTTCGGCAAACTCCTGCACCAACAACCTGAAGCAATGCGGACTTGCATTTGCCCAGTACCTCGATGACAGCAATGGTTCGATGACCTGCTACTCCAGCGCAGGAGAAGGGTACAAATACCGTATCAACTGGCAGATACTCATCAGCCCGGAAGCAAAAGAGGCTCACGGCATAGTCCTCAAGATGGGCGGTAAATACATCTCAAACCCCGAAAGCACCCTCTGTCCCTCGCTCTATCCCCAGAAAATAATCCGCGGCAAAAGCGAACTCAACTCCCAGATGAGCCGCTACGGAGCTCCCGGAAAACCGGGCTGCCATCCCGGCTCAGGAGACCGTTACACCAAGAACGACCTGAAAGACCTGGTCAAAAAAACCTCCGTTGACGGCGCCAACGGCATGGTCTGGAGACAGCGGTATGTCACCCGTCCCAGCACCTACTATATGCTCGCAGACAGCCTTAATTTGAACCGTAAATCGCAATGGTACTGGATCGATTTCGGAAGCAATATCAAAATGCACGCCCGCCACAACGGAAGAGCCTCCATATTGTGGTTTGACGGTCACGTCGATTTGAACGACCCCGGAATGGCTTATCAGAAGATGCCCGGACTGCTCAATATGCCCTCCGTAACGGTGAGCTCAATAATGTTTGATCAGAATATGGAACCTGTAGGAGTTATAAGATGAAAAAGTTCTTTACAGCAACCGCCTGTGCCGCTGCCGCCCTTGCCGCGGCTGAAACAGTAAAATTTCCGCTTGAGTGGAACAGAAATTACAACACCGATACTCCCTATGAAGTGGAGATCGACCGCAGCAAGCTGTCCGAAATATCCGGAGCGTCTGCCGACTGCGGCTTCAAAATCATTGCCGTCGCCAACGGCAGGAGCACCCATATTCCGGCTGTTCTGCTCAAGGGCGAAAACGATAAACTCACCGCCCTGCGGTTCAAAGTTCCTGCCGGAACAGAAAAGCTCGAGTGCGAAGTATCCGGCAAAGGAGTTCTCTCATGTGTCAAAGAAAATCTTTTTGACGGCGTCCTCGCCAAAGAGAACCTCAAAAAGTGGCAGCTCGCTCCCAAAACTGCAATAAGCTCCACCAAAGATGGAGTGCTCCTGCGCTACAACGGTTCAGGTGTCTGCTCTGCGATGTACACCGTCGATGTTCCGGATGGATTTGCCGGTAAACCGGTGAAGCTTGAATTCGATGTCAAATCCCACACTCCGATCCCGTGGGGAAACAACAACCGTATCGAACAGCTCGATGCCAACGGCAAACTCATTCCTGAGGGCGCAGTCCGTCAGGAGTGGATCAGCCACATGCGTCCGCACAATGTATTGACCCGTTACCGCGAAAAAGGAAGGATCCATCCCGACGCGAAAAAACTGCGTCTCGTCATCCGTCTGAGCAGCCGCGACCCAAGAAAAAAGGTGTACGGTCTCGACGGACTTCCGCTCAAAAACCTCAAAGACACCAAAGCCGCGCTGGAAATATCCCATCTGGTGCTGAGAAGTGCGGCTGAGCTGCCCTTCCCCAAATACAATGACAGCTTTTTTGCTCCGGGAGTGAGCGGAAGAGCCGACGATTTTGCCATCCGCCTCTCGCGCGATACCCACTTCTCTCACAATACCGCTTCTCAGGCGGTCTGGGGAGATGCCTTCCAGGTCAAAGACCCCAAGCAGCTCTTCTTCCCCATCGGAGAGAGCGGAACCGTTGAATTCCACATCAAACCCGACAAATGGAAATATGCCCGCCGCAACACCGTCGTTCTCATTGACGCCTACAACGTTATCGGCACGGCTGGCAGACAATCCGTTCCCCGCCGCAACACTATTTTTGAACTCAAATACCGTCCTGTCCGGAAACTTCTCACCCTGACGCTGAAAGACGGAAAAGACCGCGTGTTCACCAAGAGCACCGTCGCAGAGATCGCCTTCGGCAAGTGGAGTCACATCGCAGCTCAATGGAGCAAAGACGGCGTCCAGATTTTCGTCAACGGCAAAAGAGTGCTCAATGACCCCGATTTCAAATTTGCTCCGCTTGATATAGCAAATATGCAGTTCACCAACGGATATATTCCGATGCAGGTCACTCTCGGAACCACCACCCCCAAGACACGCAACGCAGGAACCTACTCTCAGGCGGCGTCTCCGGACTTCTGCGGACTCATCGACCTGCTGCGCCACTCGGATATCGCGCGGTACAAGGGCGATTTTACTCCGCAAACGAGCTTTACCGCAGATGAAAACACCCGCGCCCTGCTCTGTTTTGACCGCTCCTTCGAGGGTGTTTCAGGCGGAGGTATCCGCCATCTCAAGGGAGCTGTCAGAGCCAAAGTCGCCATGACTGACCGCTACCTGGAAATCAACGGCAAAAAGAAGCCCTATCTGCTGCTGAAAAATCTTCCGCACAACGATCCGGCGAAGGTATTGGACAAAGTCAATTATCCGGTGACTCCAAGCACCCGGGATTTCCATGCCGCGCGCTCAACTGAACTCAAAAAACTCACCATGACTGCCGGAAAATGTGTGGAGTTCACTCTTCCGCAGGACGTCATTACCGATTACGTCGAAATCGTCAACACCAGCAAGACCCAAACACTGCACTCCCCTGTCGTCATCAACGACGGAGAGGTGGACACCCGCAGCTTTGCCGATATCGCCGAAAGTCTCAAACTCGAAGGCAAATCCGACCGTCAGAAGGTCGAAGATCTCTTCCGTTTCGTGCTCGCCCGCAGCGACTACTTCATGACCCATCAGACCTATATTCCCAACGGAAACGATTATCCCACTATCGTCGAAAATTACTCGCACACCATGCTCAACGCCTATTGCGGTTTTGAGTGCGGTCCCTTGAACAACCTCGCATCCGCCCTCTTCACCTGCAGCGGAAAAGTTCCCTCGCGCATGATCGGAGCCTACGCCCACGCTTACGAAGGAGTCTTTTTCAACGGCAAGACCAGAGTTTATGATCTCTCTGCCCAGCAGTTCTTCCCCTCCTGGGACAACACCAACGCCGCGACTCAGGATGAGATCGACTACGAAGTCGGACTTATGGAACGCGAAGGAAAAAACCCCAACCACTTCATGCGCCTCACCACCCGCGGAGGTCAGTATGTCAACAGCGCAGCACTTCTTCCGAAAGCGGGAGTCATGGTAAAACCGCTCGAGCGTCTGCGTATATACGACGCCAACAACGGAATCCAGAACGATCTGCAATGCGACCGCAGAGTCAATTCAATTCCCCACCGCATCGACAAGACCGAAGAGACCGGAACCATCGTTGGAAGCAACCGGATGTACCGTATCGACCGTTTCTTTCCGCATGTATCGACAGGATTCATCAACCTTGACTGCACTCCGGCTCAGAACAGAGCTGCGTTCTGCAATGTAAAAAAACAGAGCTTCTGCTACCGCGTATCGACCAGTTTCCCCATCGTTCGCGGAACGTATTCCGCTTATGATAAAAACGGCAAGCCGGTAAAAATGACCTTCATCACCAACAAAGGAAAAAGAAAACGCTCCTTCGGGATGACTGCGGACGGAAAATATGATCTTGATTACGAAATCCGTGCCCGCCATGAGCTGCTCTTCCGCGTCGAAGCTCCCATCTCGAGCGTCGCAAAGTTTTCCGCCGAGACCCAGTTCGTCATGAACCCGCGCATTTTCACCGGAAAACTCAGAAAAGGCAGCAATAAACTCTTATTCAAAGAGGTCAACAACTCTTCGGCTGAGGTGACCATCGCTTACAGAAAATACGTCAGGGATATCACCGTTGAAGGAGGCGTTTACTCCGGAGGCATTCCCGGTCACGAACGCCAGCTCTTCGCCGCCGAACCCGGAAAAACCCTCACGCTCTCCGTCAATGGCGCCTCGGATAAAGCCAAAATCCTGACTTTCGGAAATATCAGAGCTTCCCTCTCAAAAGGAAAACTCTCCGTCACTCCCGAAGCCGGAAATACCCGCTTTTCCGAAGTCGTCATCGATGACAACGGAGCAAAAAAGAGTCTCACTTTCATCGTCGGCAAAGGAGTGAAACTTCTCACCGCCAAAGATTTCACTCCCGGAAAAAACTCTTCTGCGGTCAAGGCGGATAATTACCGCGTTCAGGATTGTGTGATGCTCAACGACAACGGCGTCTGCACAGTAAAATTTCCCTCCATGCCCGCCGGAAAATACGCCATCTGGAACCTCAACCGCTTCGAGAGCCACATCGCCTCTGTCGGTCTTGCCAAGCGTCCGCTTATGATGCAGATATCCGGCAGCGGAAAACCGCTCGAAGCTGGCTCGGCAATCAACCACGCCTCAGATTTTTACAAGGCTCAGTTCAACCGCCCCGGTCAGCGCGGACGCTTTAAATGGGACTTCCCCATCGACCCCGCCACAAAATACTGGGCAGCCCTTCCGCACATCGTGGAGACCAAAGAGTTCTCTGAACTCAAATTCAACTGCCGTATTCCAAACTACAAAGGAATAGAGATCGCCGCCATCCTGATCGTTCCGGATCCCTCCACCGACCTGAGAAACGATATGGTCAAAATCCTCTGCGGCCTCAACTGCGAACCGTTCCTGAGAGAGAAGTAACGGTTTGGGTTAAGGGTGATTGTTCTTGGGGAAGGGAAAAACTTCTTTTCACGGGAAAAGAAGTTTTTCCCTTCCCCAAACCCCATCCCTTTTCAAGAAAAGCGGTGTACTTTGGGGAGCGCGGAGTTCTCTTTAGCAGTGCATAAAAAAGCGCGGGAGTTTGTGCCCCTGCGCTTTATTGTTGTGTGTTGTTGTGTGTTGTTGTGTGTTGTTATGTATTGTGATGTATCAGCTTATCAACGCTTTGAGAGAGGCAAGGTCGTCGGATGTTCCTGAAATTACATCCTCTGGTTTCTCGTACTCGAGGCAGAGACATCCTGAGTAATCAGAGTTGATTATCTCCTGCATGATTGCTTTATAATCGAGCACTCCCTCCTTTATGCGGCAGAATACTCCCTGATGGAAGCCTATCTCACTCACACTTTTAAGGTGGGTGAAACCGGTGATCTCACGGACAGCCTTCCAGGCGGAAACCGGATCTTCTCCTCCGTAATGGATGAAGTTCGCGGCATCATAATTGAGTTTGACGTTATCAAGTCCGACTTTCTCAAAGAGCTTCAGGCAGTCTTCGCTGGTCGCCATGAGGCCTCCGTGGTTTTCGACGATGACTTCAAGTCCGCGATCAGCCGCTTTTCTTCCGAGGGAACGCAGTTTGTCTGAAACCGCTTTGAAACTCTCAGGAGTATGCTCCCACACCTCACAGATACGCAGATATTTTGAACCGATATCGGCGATGAGTTTGATATCGTCATCGTCTCCGTCGAGCAGCATGGCGGTCTCGAGCGCAGAGACTCCGGAGGAGGCAAAGGTGTCGCGGAACAAAGAAGCATTTTTGCTTCCGCCCTTCAATGCCTGCGGAAAACCGTCGGCAGCTCCTACCATCAGAGAGAGCCGGTCTATTCCGATCTCTTTCAGAGTGCGGCAGTAATCTGGCAGCTCAAAAAAACGGAATCCCCACGGAGATGAACTGAAATAAAATCTATCCATGATAACTTTTACTCTTCCCACTTGAAGATGAATTTAAGGTATTTGTAACGGTCAGCCTCGACTTTGGCGTAGGTCTCCGGAGCCTGTTCGACCGGAACAACTTCATCCCAGAGCTTGGCATCGAATCTGCCCTCAGAGATATATTTGAGCACCTCCCCCTTGCAGCCGGCATTGGTGGCGATGGAACAGGTTATGGTAAGATCGCTGCAGTTCCAGCGCTGATACTCGACGATGGTTATCGGAGAGCGGTACTGTCCCTGCAGATGGACTTTTCCGCCCGGACGGACATAGTCGGCAAGCGGACTTACCGCATCGGGATTTCCGCTGCACTCGATGACCACGTCCGCCTGATTTCCGTAGTTGGCAGATGTGACTTTTGCCATATCATCTTTTCCGTCGAGCAGTATGCACTCATCGGCAAACTTACGGGCATAATCGAGGCGGTTGGCATTGATATCGGCGGCAAGGATGCGCTTGGCTCCATAGATGCGCGCGAGCTGCATGGCGGATATTCCGACGCAGCCGCAGCCGACCACCATCACGGTATCTCCCGGAGTTATCCCCACCATCTTGACGCCTTTGAGCGCGACGGCTCCGAGATAGGCGACCACCGCCTCCTCATACGATACGTTGTCGGGGATCTTCACCACTTCGTCTGCCGGAAACGGAGCTGTCTTTTTGTTTTTGACCGCATATTCGGCACTGCCTCCCCAGGCGGCACAGAGTCCGGGGAAATAACGCACCTCATTCGCCATGACGCGGTCTCCGACCTTGAATGGCTCGTCGCCGTTTTTCCACGGAGCGTCCTTGCCGACATAGATGACTTCGCCGACCTCTTCGTAGCTGGGAACGAGGGGGTAGGAGAGATTTGATGAGGGAAATGCCTGCTCCTCATAGAGTGACATATCCGTTCCGAAAGATATTCCGCTGTACTTGGTCTTGACCACGATGGAGTCTTCTGTGACCTCAGGAAAACTTATCTCCCTGACCACAGCCTGATGTTTGGCTTCAAAAACGATCGATTTACCCTGCAATTTCATAGTATCTGCTCCGTATTTTCTGGTTGCATCAATAATATACACCTGCCGTATCACATTTCAAGCGCGGAAACGGCTGAACATCAGGCTTTGGTGCAGAGAAAAACAAGTCCTGATATACAGCAGGCAAGTCCGGCAGTCTGGAGAGCGTTGAGCCGCTCTTTGAGGAAGAGTATTCCGGCAACGGTGAACGAGATGATACAGCTGGCAGTGATGATCGAGAAACTCATTCCGCCCATTCCGTGTTTTGCCATGGCGTTCAATCCCGGATAGAAGAGTGCATAGCCGATTATCACGTGGAAATTCTGCAATACTGCGACATATTTCCAGAGCGACGGAGAGCGCAGATTTTCCTTTATCATCCCGCGACGCTGCGGAGTCATTTTAATAAGGTTGTAAACCGTTCCGGTAATGACTATCGCCGCAGCTTCGCAGAAGGAGCGCACTATGCTGGGAACTCCGAACGTTTCAGGAAAGTAGCTCGGAAGAGTGGTGATGTTCTGCTGAAAAGCGCACATTCCAAGACAGATGAACGCCAGAAGTTTCCATCGTCCTCCCCGTCCTGAGTTGTCTTTGGCGCAGCCGAAAAACACCAGCGCGGAAACGAGCAGGATGATTCCGGCGAGCCGCATCCAGGTGAGTTCAACTCCGAAAAACATTATGCTGACGATGAACGGAAAGATAAACGCCGACTGGATGATCGCCCAGATGATTCCGTTGGGGCCGCTCTGCATGGCGCGGGACATCAAAAGCAGCATGATAAAGTTGCTCAGCCCGGTATAGAAACACGAAGCGCAAGTCAGCGCGACCGCCCATGCCGGTCCCGTGGGATAAGCCGATATGCTGATGATTATCACCAAACTCAATACCGACGCGGCAAGCGCAGCAAAAATCTGCACCAGTCCCGGGTCTATGCGTTTTTTGGGAGCATCTCCCATTATCAATCCCGGAAAACACCCGAGGCATCCGTTAAGAATGAGGGCGGATATTCCGAATGACGCGCTGTTGAAAAATTCGATCGAGCCCAGAAAATCTTTTATTGCGTTGAACATGGATTTTTTCTTCCTCTCATCTTGCTCCGGTGCAGATGAAGATCAAACCTGCGAGGCAGACGGCAAGCGCGGCGATCTGTATCGGCTTTATCTTCTCCTTGAGCAGCAGGACGCTGGTTATCGTGAAGGAGACTATACAGCTGCCGACCATCATGGGGTAACACATCCCTCCGAGACCGTGGTCAGCCATGACATTCATGCCGGGATAAAAGAGGGTGTAGGCAAAAAAGAGATTGAAGAACTGCAAGCCTGCGATATATTTCCAGAGCGTGACGTTGCGCAGATTGTTTCTGATCTGCTGTTTGCGCTCAGGAGTCATCCTCACCAGGCAATACACCAATGCTGTCACCAGTATTCCTGACGAACTTGCCAATGCCCGGACGATCGCCGGAATCCCGCGGGCTTCGGGAAAGTAACTCGGAGCAGTCGTGATATTCTGCTGTACCGCGCACATGGCAAGACAGATGAACGCCTTGAGTTTCCAGTTTCCGCCCTGAGCCGCGTTATTTTTGGTCAGAGAAAAGAGAACGAGAGCTGCGAGCAGCAGGATGATTCCGAGGAGTCTCATTGAGGTCAGCTCAACGCCGAAAAAGAGTATGCCTCCGATAAAGGGAAATACCAATGCCGACTGGATGATCGACCAGATGATTCCGTTGGGACCGGTCTGCATGGCCTGCGACATGATCTGAAGCATGATAAAGTTGCTTGCTCCGGAGTAGGCGTAAGCGGCACAAGTCCAGAATATAACTTCAGATGATCCGGTCGGATATGCCGAACTTGCCAGCATTATGAAGGTACTTACAGTGACCGAGACCACAGCTCCGAAAAGCTGAACCAGACCGGGCTCTATTCCGCGCTTGGGAGCGTCTCCCATGATGAAGCCGATCAGACACCAGCTCGAACCGACGACCACCATCGCCATGATTCCATAGGCGGCAGAGTTGAAAAAGGAAATTTGCGAAAGCGCACTTGAAATACTGTCAAACATGATGTTTTTTCCGGAAAATTACTGTAAAATCCTCAAATACAGAGCAATACCATTCCTGTAACACAGCTCACCAGCGCGATGAGATCGAGAGCTTTGAACTTCTCTTTGAGGACTATCACACTGTAAAGGGTAAAGGCGGCGATGCAGCTGCCGACAAGAACAGGAAAACTCATGCCTCCGAGACCATTGTTCGCCATGGCGCGCATTCCGGGAACCTGAAAAATAACTGCGATCAATGCGGCAAGCGGAAGCAGCGCAAGGTTGTATATCCAGAATTTTTTCTGGCGCAATACCACTTTGAGCTCCGAAATATATCCGCGTTTGCAGCATATAACGATAAGCGCCATTGCGACATATCCCAGCATCATACAGCCGATACTGAACAATGAGGAGACATTCTTGCACTCTTCATAATAGAAGGGAATACTGGTGATTATCTGTTCGAGCCCCACTACGACCAGAGCGGCGAAAGTCCAGATTTTCCATACTCCGGAACTCTTGGTGGAGTTGTCTTTGGCGGAGGCAAAGAGGATGAGCGAGGCGAGCATCATTGCGATTCCTGCTCCGCGCATGATGGTGAGCTTCACATCGTAGAAGAGAACGCTGAAGATAAACGGAAATATCATAGCCGACTGGATGATCGCCCAGATTATTCCGTTGGGTCCGCTCTGCATGGCGTGAGACATGGCGACTCCCTGAAAGAAACAGCCTGCTCCGCCGAGGAAAAACGCCACGGCTGAGAGGAAAAGCGCGAGGTTCGAGGAGTATTGACCTACTCCGGTAAATATACACAACACACCGATAAAGATCGCGGAAACGGAACCTCCGACGAGGTAAATGGCATCCATGCGATAGCCGAGCTTGGGAGCTTTTCCCGCGATGGCGCCGACCAGACACCAGCTTGCGCCGACCAGAACGAGAGCAACTATTCCGAAGGCGGGAGTATTGAAAAAAGCAACTTTTTCCAACGTTGAGATCAAATCGTTGAGCATAACACAAACCTTTTATGCTGTTTAAAATTAAGCTTTGCTCCCTGCATAGGGAGATAATAAAAAAACTTCGTAAATAATTGTACAAGAACTCCGCTTTTCTTGAAGTGGGTTGGGGGCGCGGGGGAAGGGCGAAACCTCTTTTCTCGTGAAAAGAAGTTTCGCCCATCCCCCGCATCATCTACCCATATCAGGAACCGCGCAGAAAATTAAGTGTTTGCTTAATATAATCCCGCATACGTTTTTTTCAAGCTCAGCGGACGGGATTTTTGCGGATAAGAGTCAGTAATTCCCGGGATGAGAGAGAAAAGTTTTTTGCGGCTGAGAGATAGTGCTCGAGATAGCGGATGATACCCTCTTCATCGACCGGCATATAGTGGAAAAAGAGTGCGAGATCCCGCACCGCTCCCATCCGCAGAGAGCGTCTGAAAAACACCTTGCGGCAGGAGGCTACATCTATCCACTTGAGGTCGAGGATATTTCCGTTTTCATCCGGCTTATCTTTTGCACTCCACAACAGATTAAAGGGAGTAAATCCCTTGTGGATATACCCGTTATTGTGCATGACAGCGAGATACTTGAGGTTGCGGCAGATGAATTCATCCTTGTATTGGAGCTGCTCTGAGCTCAAATCATCACTCATAAATACTCTTCCGTCGGCAAAACGGGAGGCAAATTCGGTTATCAGGAAACCGGACTTCAGGATGAAAAAATTTCTTATCTCCCCTGCTCCGAGCAATTTCACCAGCGGAAGACCGAGGCGGGAGAGGCGGATAAAGTTCAACGCTTCCATGCCGTATGCGCCGGGGCGCAGGAGATATTTCCAGACTCCCTTTACTTTTAACGGAGCTTTATATACCACCTGTTTTCCGGACGGAAGTTCAAGCAGCAGCACAAACTTGTGGCGGGTATGCCATAACACGGAGTAATTTCCGTCGCAGTTGAACTCCCCTTTGGCAAGGCGCAGAGCCTCAAGTTCGCCAGCGATTTCCGGATTGACACAACTCCATGACGAGCGGTATTTTATTATAAAATCATCAAATTCCTCAGATGCCATGATTTTCCCCTTGCAGGCATTTGTTAAGATTTTGTTAAGACAGAAATATAATATACTTTAAAACACGTATTTTTCAACACCAGGAGGAGAAAAAAGTGTATCTTCGCGGAAACTACTGGCACTATGACTTTTTCATCGGCAAAAAACGCCACAGGGGAACAACAGGATTCCGGGCAAATGAAAAACGCAAGGCGGCGATGATGGTCGATCTGCTGAAAGCTAAACTGAGGGAAGAGTTTGTCTGGACAAAAATCCTGCACCGGCAACCGCCAAAAGAGTATGCCGAGCAGCCGCTTGATGCGGATATGATATGGAGTTATTTTATCCGTCTGTCCGACACCGGAGCCGCCGAACACCGGCAAAAGATATACCGGGCGCGGTTGCGGGATTTCTGCAGCTATATCAGGGATTTCCATCCGGAAACAACTTTGCTCTCAGAGGTAACTAATATCCACGCTCAGAAATACCGTGTCCACCTGAAAAATCGCACTATGAGCAGCTCCACCGCGAACGACCATCTGGCGGCGTTGAAGATGATATTCAAGCTGCTTGCCGGAACAGGAAAAATCGCCTCAAATCCGTTTGCGGGCATAAAACGTTTTTCTGCCGACAAGGTCAAACGTGAGATCTTTTCCTCCGGAGAACTGAGGACGATACTCAATAAATCATCCGGCTGGATGCACCATCTGTTTATCATGGCGGCATACACCGGATTGAGAGAGGGAGATATATGTATGCTCAAAAAGAGCGAAATAGACGGTGATATCCGGTGGATAACCATAGAAAAGACGCGGAAAACCGGAGCAAAGGCAGATATTCCGATACTGGCTCCCCTGAAAAAGCATCTGCAATCGGTATTGCGGCAGAAGAACAGCTCGGAGTATGTCTGTCCTGAACTTGCCGAACTCTACTGCAACTCACCTAAAAAGATAAGCCGGGATGTAAAAAAATTTCTGCATGATATTGGAATAATCGGAACATCCCAACAAGTCGAGGGGTATTGTCACCGGGTGTCGGTCAAAGATATCCATTCGCTCAGACATACATTCATCTACCTTGCGGCGAAAGCGAATATTCCGCTTCCGGTGATACAAAGCGTAGTCGGACACGCAACGGAAGAGATGACAAGATACTACACCGAGCACGCCCGGAGAGAGGATAAGCTGCGCTTTATGGATTTGATTCTGGAAAATATGCCTGAGTTCGAACAACCAAACGGCAAACCGTCACAAAAGTCACCACAATGAAGTAAAATTCAGCACAAAAGGAATTCACTCTGATCGAACTCCTCGTCGTGATCGCCATCATCGCGATCCTCGCCGGAATGCTCCTGCCCGCCCTGCAGCAGGCTCGTGAGCGCGCCCGTCGCAGCAACTGCGCCGGAAACCTCAAACAGCTCGGAACCGCTCTGAAGCTCTACAGCTCCAGCTACAACGACAAGTTCCCGGGCGCCCCCGGATACTCCGGTGTCGATGACAATGTAATCACCAACCCCTCCGGTGCGGGCGGTCTTGAGCTTCTCCGCGGAAACGACTTCCTGGCTGACTACGGCGTTTACATCTGCCCGTCAACCGTCACCAGCGCCGGAACCGGCACTCTGCCGATCACCTATGGTACCAGCACAACCGACACCGCGACCAACGCCACCTACGCTTTCGTCGGCGGCATGATCGACGGCGACAGCACCATCTGGGGACGCGCTGACTCCGCCGTCGCCGCTGACTTCACCGGTAACAGCAACAACAACATCGGAATCAACAACGGCAACGCCAACCACACCAACTTCGGTAACATCCTGTACCTCGCCGGAAACGTTTCCGGATACACCGGTGCCGGTTGGTTCAACATCAACAACGCCGGATATCCGAATGGACTTTCTGACGCCGCCACCAAAACTCTCTGCCCGGTTGCCCCGAACTCAGTTCGCGACATAAAGGGTGCTGAGACCACCATGAAAGCTTACAAAAAAGCTGAATAATAATATTTGCTTACCTGTAAAAGAGGACAGAGCCTTTGGGCTCTGTCCTTTTTTGCTTTTCTGAAAAACTTAATTCCGCAAATGGAGATTTCTGCGGGAGCTCTGCTGCTGTGGGGACTTTTGTGACGTAATGTGTGAACCGTCCAAAGAGGTGATCCAAAATCAGGGCATAAAAAAAGCAGGGGCGAACCCCTGCTTTTTTCGTCAAGACAAATTACTCGGTATAAGAACCTGCTGCGGCAGCAGCACCGTTGGTAACCTTACCTGCCGCACCCTTTACGTCGCGCAGACCATTGGGAACCATGGGGCTGTTTTTCACATTGGTATCACTGGCGATGTTGGGATAACCGGCGTTGTTGACATTGAACCAACCGGCACCGGTGTAACCGGAGACGTTTCCAGCGAGGTAGAGAATGTTACCAAAGTTGGTATGGTTGGCGTTGCCGTTGTTGATACCAACTGCTGCACTATCGCCATTTCCAACGAAGTCGGCAGCGACGGCGGAGTCAGCGCGTCCCCAGATGGTGCTGTCGCCGTCGATCATGCCGCCGACGAAAGCGTAGGTGGCGTTGGTCGCGGTGTCAGTTGCGTCCTTACCATAAGTGATCGGCAGAGTGCCGGTTCCGGCGCTGGTGACGGTTGACGGGCAGATGTAAACGCCGTAGTCAGCCAGGAAGTCGTTTCCGCGGAGAAGCTCAAGACCACCGGCTCCGGCGGGGTTTGCGATTTTGTTGGTGTCGATACCGGAGTATCCGGGTCCGCCCGGGAACTTGTCGTTGTAGCTGGAGCTGTAGAGCTTCAGAGCGGTTCCGAGCTGTTTGAGGTTACCGGCGCAGTTGCTGCGACGGGCGCGCTCACGAGCCTGCTGCAGAGCGGGCAGGAGCATTCCGGCGAGGATCGCGATGATGGCGATCACGACGAGGAGTTCGATCAGAGTGAATCCACGAGTCTTTTTCATTTTTTTTACCTTCTTCTTTTTTTTGAAGTTTTATATTTGTTGGAAAACTGACTGTTTAGTCCTTTTTTCCGCTACGACATATATTATAGCGATAAAAATTGTCTCCGCAAGGGGGGTAACGAAATTTTTTTTGATTTTTTTTGTTTTTTCGTCATCCGGGGCTTTTCCGGAGCATCTTTAAGCTCAAACTGCCGGAACTGTTTGCAGCTCCGGCAGCCTGATCAAGCAAAAATTACTGCTCTTCGCCAACTGCCCAGCGGACGAAGCGTTTGATCTTCAGCGCGGGATAGAGTTTGGCAAAGGTGCTCTTGTCGTCTTTGACCCAGGGCTGGTTGACCAGGCAGACCTCGGAGAAGTAACGGTTGATCTTTCCGGCAAGGATCTTCTCGAGCATCTCGGCGGGTTTTCCGGCGAGCTTCGGATCTGAGGCTGCGGCGATCTCTTTCTCTTTGGCAACGATCTCAGCCGGAACATCATCAGAGGTGATGTAGGTGGGGCTGAAAGCTGCGATGTGCAGGCAGAGGTCATTGAGAACCTCAGCAGAAGCATCTCCCTCGACCTCGACCAGAACGCTGACGCGTCCGCCCATGTGGTGGTATCCGGCAAACTTGCTGTCGGCAGAACCGTTCCACTTCACGGCGCGGCGGAGCTGCATGTTCTCACCGATGGTGGCGATGTGGCTGGTGATGACAGCCTCTGCCTTCCCGTTGAGAGCGGCAGTCACATCTCCTTCGGCATCCAGCTCGAGCGCGGAAGCAACAACGCTGTCCACCAGTCCGGCAAATTTCGGAGTCTTGGCTGCGAAGTCAGTCTCGCAGAGCATCTCGACGATAACGGCTTTGCCATCGGCGATCCCGGTCCAGACTTTTCCCTCGTTGGTGGAACGTCCTGCCTTCTTCTCGGCCTTGGCAATACCGGATTTACGCAAATTCTCAAGAGCCAGCTCCATGTCGCCGTTGGCGGCGGTGAGAGCCTTCTTGCAGTCCATCATACCGGCTCCGGTCTTCTCGCGGAGCTCTGACACCATTTTAGCTGTGATCATGATTATATTTTCTCCAATATAATATATAGCTTATTCTGCGCTCTCGGCCTTCTTTGCGGGCTTCTTGGCAGCGGTTTTCTTGGCGGCGGGCTTGCGGGCAGGTTTCTTCTCGGCTGCCTCGGCGTCGGCGGCGTTCTCTTCGGCAACGCGTTTTGCTGCCTCAGCGGCATCACGCTCCTCGGCGACGCGCTTGTGGTGGATCTCGCTCGCGACCTTGATGGCATCGCGGAAGAGTCCGAGGATGACCTCGACTGACTTCACAGCGTCATCGTTGGCGGCAACAGGATAATCGACCATGCTGGGATCGCCGTTGGTATCGACGATGGCGACGATCGGAATATTGAGTTTGTTCGCCTCACGGACGGCGTTGAGCTCGTTGCAGACATCGACCACGACCAGAGCGGCGGGAAGCTTCTTCATGGCGGCGATGCCGTCGAGATCGCGGTGCAGCTTCTCGACGCGGCGGGTCATTCCGGCGACTTCCTTCTTCTTCATGCCGTTGATGCTGTCGCTGCCGAGGGCGGCGTCGATCTCAGCCATCTTGGCAACGCTCTTGCGGATGGTGACGTTGTTGGTGAGGGTTCCGCCCAGCCAACGCTCGGAAACACTGTACATTCCGGTATCGGCGGCGGTATCTTTGATCAGGTCGCGGAGCTGACGTTTGGTTCCGACGAAGAGGATCTCTCCGCCGTCAACAACGGTGCGCTGCAGAAAGTTGCAAGCAGCGGCGATCTGATACATGGTCTTGGTGAGATCGATGATAGTGATTCCGTTCTTGGCTCCATAGACGAAATCTTTCATCTTGGGGTTCCAACGGCGGGTCTGGTGTCCGAAATGGCATCCGGCTTCCAACAGGGTGTTGATAGATACTTTACCCATTTTGCGTACTCTTCCTTTCTGTTGCGGCAGCTTTTGTTCAAGCGACCTTATTTTGTTTGGTTGTTTATTCCCCGCAAGCGGAGTGTCCGACGCAAATTAAGACACAATCCTCCCACGGATAATTTCTTAATATAAACCTGCTGATGGATTTTTTCAAGTGCAATACTGCTCTTTACTGTGTTTTTCAGTAGTTTTTCCAGCCGTCAAAGAGCGTTTGGGCTTCGCGCATAAACTCAGCTCCGGGTTCCGGAGTCTCTTTCAAGGTGTTGGAAAATCCCAGCGCATCCCATTTGTACTCTCCGAATTTGTGGTAGCCGAGCAGCTCGACACGCCTGACGCAGGAAAACTTTTCGAGGTACTCCGCAAGACGCTTCAACGACTCCATATCCGCCGTCAGTCCCGGAACGACCACATGCCGTATCCATACCGATTTACCGCTCTCTTCGCAGAAACGCAGCGTCTCGAGCGTATTGCTGTTCCCCTGCCCGGTCATAGCGCGGCAGAGTTCATCATCAAGACTCTTTATATCGAGCAGAAGCATATCACTTTTGCTGATGACCTCAGCCGAAACGCTCAACGGAACGCTTCCGGCGGTATCGACCGCAGTATGCAGTCCTTCCGCGCGGCAGGCGTCGAGCAGAGCCAAGACAAAGCGCGCCTGCAGAAGCGGCTCGCCTCCGGAAAACGTGACTCCTCCGGACTTTATATAGCTGCGGCAGGAGATTATCTTCTGCATGACTTCAGAAACTGTGAACTCCTGTCCGCCCTTCACATCCCAGGTATCCGGGTTGTGGCAGTAGCAGCAGCGCAGAGCGCACCCCTGAAGAAAAACGATGTAGCGGACTCCGGGACCGTCGAGGGTCCCGAAGCTCTCAAAGGAGTGTATCCGCCCGGTGATCTCCGCCATCGGCTCAGAACTTCTCGTGGAAGGTACGGGATATCACGTCGAGCTGCTGCTCGCGGGTGAGCTTGATGAAGTTCACAGCATATCCCGAAACGCGGATAGTGAGCTGAGGATACTTCTCAGGATGATCCATCGCATCGAGCAGAGTCTCGCGGTCGAGCACGTTGACGTTGAGGTGGTGTCCGTGGTCAACGAAGTAGCCGTCGAGCAGGCTGATGAGGTTGGAGACCTTTTCCGCGTCGGTACGTCCGAGCGTCTCAGGGAAGATACTGAACGTATAGCTTATTCCGTCCTCAGCGTAGTCGTAGGGCAGCTTGGAGACCGATTTGAGGCTCGCCACAGCTCCGTTGGTATCGCGTCCGTGCATCGGGTTGGCTCCGGGAGCGAACGGCTGGCCCGCCTTGCGTCCGTCGGGAGTCGAGGCGGTCTTCTTTCCGTACATGACGTTGCTGGTGATGGTCAGGATCGACAGTGTCGGCTTGCTGTTGCGGTAGGCAAAGTGACTCGACAGTTTGCGCTCGAAGTCACGCACGATATCCACGGCGATCTGATCGACGCGGTCGTCGTTGTTTCCGTATTTCGGAAACTCTCCCTCGGTAATGAAATCCACCGCCAGCCCCTGCTCATTGAGCACCGGTTTCACCTTGGCGTATTTGATCGCTGAAAGGCTGTCCGCGAGCACCGAAAGTCCGGCGATTCCGCCAGCCATGGTGCGGACGATCTCCTCGTCGTGCAGAGCCATCTCGATGCGCTCGTAGCAATACTTGTCATGCATGTAATGGATGATATTCAGCGTATCGATATAGAGTTTGCTCAGCCAGTTGGTGATCTCTCCGAAGTTGCGCATCACCTCGTCATAGTTGAGATACTCTCCCGCCGCGGCGAGACTGCGGATCGCAGGAGCGACCTGCTCGCCGTTGCATTTGATATCGCGTCCGCCGTTGATGGCGTAGAGCAGAGCCTTTGCGAGGTTGCAGCGGGCTCCGAAGAACTGCATCTGCTTGCCGATGCGCATTGCGGAAACACAGCAGGCGATTCCGTAGTCGTCTCCGAACTTGACTCTCATAAGATCATCGTTCTCATACTGGATGGAACTGGTCTTGATGGAGACCTCGGCGCAATACTTCTTGAAGTTTTCCGGAAGCTTGTCGCTCCACAGCACCGTGAGGTTCGGCTCGGGAGCGGGCCCGAGATTGGTCAGAGTGTGCAGGAAACGGAAACTCATTCTGGTAACCATCGGACGTCCGTCAACGGAGAGACCTCCGAGACTCTCGGTGACCCAGGTGGGGTCTCCGCTGAAGAGCTCATCGTAAGCCGGAGTACGCAGGAAACGCACGATACGCAGCTTCATGATGAAGTGATCGACAAACTCCTGGATCTCTTCTTCGGTGTACTTGCCAGCCTTGAGGTCAGCCTCAGCGTAGATATCGAGGAAGGTCGAGATCCTGCCGATCGACATCGCAGCTCCGTTCTGCTCCTTGACCGCGGCGAGGTATCCGAAGTAGAGCCACTGGATAGCCTCTTTGACATCCTCCGCCGGACGGGAGATATCAAATCCGTATTTCGCCGCCATGCGTTTGAGCTCTCCGAGAGACTTGATCTGCTCGGCGATCTCCTCGCGCTTGCGGATGTGGTTGGAGTCCATCACGTCGATCACCATGTTCTTTTTGGCGATCTTTTTCTGCTCAATGAGATAATCGACTCCGTAGAGCGCAACGCGGCGGTAGTCGCCGATGATGCGTCCTCTGCCGTAGGCATCCGGAAGTCCGGTCATGATTCCGGCATGGCGCGCAAGCTTCATCTCGTCGGTGTAAACATCAAAGACTCCGTCATTGTGGGTCTTGCGGTACTTGAAGACGTGCTCGACGGTCGGGTCCATCTCCCTGCCGTATGCCTCGAGCTCGGTATGGATAAGACGGATGCCTCCGAACGGCATGATCGCGCGTTTGAGCGGAGCATCGGTCTGCAATCCCACGATCTGCTCGAGGTCGCGGTCGATATACCCCGCCTCATGGCTGTCGATGGTGCTGATGGTCTTTTCGTCGATATCATAGACTCCGTTGCGCTCGCGCTCGACTTTCATCATCTCGGAGAGCGTCTTCCACAGAGAAAGGGTACGCTCGCTCGGAGACGCAAGAAAGCTGCTGTCTCCATAATACGGAGTATAGTTGCGCTGTATGAAATCACGGACGTCTATCTCTTTATTCCAGTTACCTGTATTGAATTGCATAGTACAGTGTCCTTTCTTCTATATATAGAGAGCGCTTCTGCGCCCCCCCGCGTTTAATTCACCTCAACACAATATAATATACCACTCCCCGGAGCTTTTGTCAATCTTTTTTGAGTTATTTTCCACCCAAAGTGATAGTTGTTACTATTTTTCACAGATTTTAAAAAAACTGCTCCGCAAAAGCCGCCGCAAATGCGTCAGAGAAATCAATAACGCCTACTGTTTTTAAAAAAGCTTTGTTTCCGATATGGGGAGATGATGCGGGGAAAGAGGGAAAACTTCTTTTCACGAGAAAAGAAGTTTTCCCTCTCTCCCCGCGCCCCTCTCACCCTTTCAAGAAAAGCGGGGTACTTTTTTACTTACTTTTACCTGCCTTTGTCGGAAACAGAGTCTTTTAAAACTGGAAATTTTTGAAGTTTTATAAATATTCTGCTTGAATATTTGTTTTTTCCGGATAACATTATATGAACGTCAAAAAAAAGAGGAGAACTTTTTATGCTGTTTGGAGTTATTATGGGTTCGATTGCAGCGATATTGCAATCCACAAGCTATGTATTTTCGCGTCTCTTTATAACGCGCCACAAGAGCCCGCTTTATCTTACTATATATTCCCAGCTCGCCATGGGAATCATGGGTCTCATCATGTTCGCCATCCTCTGCAACTTCACCACCTATCCGCTCAGCTGGAAATACACCCTGCTCGGACTTGCATGGGCGGCGACCTATGTTTCAGCCCAGATAAGTTTCTTCATGGCACTCAAGTACGTCGAGGCATCGCGGCTCTCTTCCCTGCTCGGAACCAAGATCATCACCCTCGCCCTGATAACCATGCTGCTCGGAAACACCCTTTCGGCAACCAAGTGGATCGCCGTCGTCCTCTGCTGCATATCTGCCGTCGGAATGAACTTCACCGGAGGCAAACTCACCCTCAAAAGCTGTCTCTGGATAGGCTCAGCCGTCCTGAGCTACGCCCTCTGTGATATATCCTGCACCGAGATGATACACATGATGCCCGGAGACAACATCACATTCAACTCATTCTGCGTAGTTGCGGTCAGCTACGCCGCGCTCGGAATACTCTCGCTGCCCGCCCTCTTCTTCATTCCCGTAAAGAAAGAGCTCTTTATCGGCTCGATTCCGTTCGGAGCCGCGTGGTTCTTATCCATGAACTTCCTGCTCACCGGCTTCGGAACGCTCGGAGTCGTTTACGGAACCATCATCCAGTCCGGAAGAGGAATCGCATCTGTTCTCATCGGAGCTGGTTTGCTCTACTTCGGATTCGATCATCTTGAGCCCCGCGTCGGCAAAAAAGCCTGGCTCCGCCGTCTCGTCATGGCGACACTCATGCTGATAGCGATGACACTATATGCAAAAGGATAACACATCCAAAAAAAGGAGTACACACTATGTTTTTTGAAGAAGCCGCAGTCTATCCGAGGATCACAAAATCGTACACTCCGACAACTGTGCACGGAAAACTGTTCGATATTCCGCGGGCACTTCAGCAGTACCCCGACACTGAACTGAAGCTCTTTTACATTCCCGACAGCGGACTTGACTGCGACGGAAAAATCGTATATTACCGCGACTTTCTCGAACAGCCCTGCTGTTTCAGGGAGGACGGAACTTTCTCTTTTGAATTCCGACCGCAGCAGGAGGGCGAGTACACCTTCAAACTGACGGTGCACAAAAACGGAGAAAATTTCAAAGACCTCGGAACATTTTCCTGCTACGCCCTCGACAGCGATCTTTACGACCTCGTTCCCCGGAAGGGAGATACCCACGTCCATACGCTCCACAGCGCGTGCGGAAAGTTCGACGAGGAGCCCTCCTACGCGGCAGCGACCGCCCGCGAGCGCGGACTCGACTTCGTATTCATCACCGACCACATCAAGCGTTATCCGTCGATTTTCGCGCGCGATGCCCTGAAAGAGTTCAGCTCGGATTTCAGCGTTTATCCCGGAGAAGAGTGTCATGCCATCAAAAGCAAAGACGAAAAGACATTCTACAAGGCAATTCTATATATGTCGCTCCATCAGCTCAGCCTGGGAGCCTCATACGGAGTCTCCGACTACACCAACGAACACTTTGAAGAGTATCAACAGTTTATCGAAGCAAGAAAACTCACTCTCGACCAGAATATATCCGAAGACCAAAGGACACTCATGGCAGCGATCGACTGGATCGTGGACAAGACCCATGAATTCGGAGGAATATCCATATTCGCCCACCCGTTCTGGCGCCCGTCAACACGTTTGAACCTTGCTCCTGAGGTGCGGCAGTATATCCTGAACAACGGGAAATTTGACGCGATAGAGGTATTCGGACTGGGTTCTCCCGGACACTCCAACGCGAGCTACGTAGAGGGCAACTGCCAATGCGCCAACTGGCTCATGGAGGAGTCCATACGGCTCGGCAGACGCCTTCCGGTAACGGGCTCAACCGACTCGCATAACGCGCGCGCCCTGCTCGGCTATCAATACACGCTGCTGTTTGCCGAAGACGACACCCTCGAGGCGGCAAAGGAGGCGATCAAGTCCGGAAAAACCGTAGCGGTGAGCAATATGCCCGGACAAAACCCCTTCATGTACGGCTCTCCGCGACTGGTGCAGTACGCCTGCTTTCTCCTGCGGGAGTATTTTCCGGAACACGATGAAGCCTGCGCCGCCGAGGGCAAACTGATGCTCCGTGCGCTGCGCGGAGAGTGTTCTGCGGAGCTGGTAAAAAGTTACTCAGAGGGTCTGACCGCAGGGCTCTGGAAGCGTTTTTCCGGAAAAAACCAATAAAAAAACGCAAAAAAAACGTCAAAACGGCTTGACAAAACAGCTTTAAGGCACTATTTTATAACTCGAGCTCTCAATGAGGCGTGGTAGCCAAACGGTTAGGCAGCGGTCTGCAAAATCGCGTAAATCGGTTCGACTCCGATCCACGCCTCCATTTTTTTGCTGTTTTCCAAAAAAGACGGTAAAAAAATGAAAAAGGACTTGAAAAATCCATAAAGCGGAAGTATTTTATAAAACATGAAGTTTTAATGTGTCTCCATCGTCTAGAGGCCTAGGACACCGGGTTTTCATCCCGGCAACACGGGTTCGAATCCCGTTGGAGATGCCATTTTCATTTCGGGCGTATAGCTCAGTTGGTTAGAGCACTGCTTTCACACGGCAGGGGTCACAGATTCGAGTTCTGTTACGCCCACCATTTTTTTTGCTTTGCAAAAAAAATGGTGAATGAAGCCTGAAAAGGCTTCGCTTCATGGCACGCAGTGCCGCTTCATGCAGCGTAAGCTGCGCTTCATACTTTGCGGCAAGCCGCAAAGTGCTTCATAAAAACGCCTTTTCAGATGAAGCAGCTCCATTTCATTTCGCTATGAAGCATTTTCCGTTTCACTCCAAATATGAAGCACTCCGCTCACGCTCCGTATGATGAAAAAATGAAAAATGAGAGTTGCGTTTGCAAATATTCCAGAGTAATGCACGGCAAAGGTGCGCGGCATACAATGGCGGGCGGCATACTTCTCCACATACAAAATCTCCGTTCAACTCCGTTCACTCCGTTCCTCTCCGTTCGGGAGCCTGCCGTCTTCTCACGCAGAACCAGCGTGGCTTGGCGGACACGCGCGCTAATTACCGTGGTTACCAGTTCTGTGCCCGCCAAGCACGTTCAGAGCCGGCACGAGAAAGACTGCCCGCCTTTAGAACGGAGTTGAACGGAATTGAACGGAGTGAACGGATAGCCGGGGCGGAGAAGTATGTTGCACGCGTTTGTTTGCGGCGTGGCTCAGGTTTTGGGTATGTCGCACGCAGTTGTATGCAGAGTAATGCACGGCAAAGGTGCGCGGCATACAATGGCGGGCGGAATACTTCTCCACATACAAAATCTCCGTTCAACTCCGTTCACTCCGTTCCTCTCCGTTCTGAGCCTTCTGTCTTCTCGCGCCGAACAAGCGCGGCTTGGCGGACACGCGCGCTAATTACCGTGGTTACCAGTTCTGTGCCCGCCAAGCACGTTCAGAGCCGGCACGAGAAAGACTGCCCGCCTTTAGAACGGAGTTGAACGGAATTGAACGGAGTGAACGGATAGCCGGGGCGGAGAAGTATGTTGCACGCGTTTGTTTGCGGCGTGGCTCAGTTTTTGGGTATGTCGCACGCAAAGAGTTTGCAGAGTAATGCACGGCAAAGGTGCGCGGCATACAATGGCGGGCGGCATACTTCTCCACATACAAAATCTCCGTTCCCTCCGTTCTCTCCGTTCCTCTCCGTTCGGGAGCCTGCCGTCTTCTCACGCAGAACCAGCGTGGCTTGGCGGATACGCGCGCTAATTACCGGTGGTTACCAGTTCTGTGCCTGCCAAGCACATTCTATACCGGCACGAGAAAGACTGCCCGCCTTTAGAACGGAGTTGAACGGAATTGAACGGAGTGAACGGATAGCCGGGGCGGAGAAGTATGTTGCACGCGTTTGTTTGCGGCGTGTCTCAGGTTTTGGGTATGTCGCACGCGGTTATTTTCAGAGTAATGCACGGCTGAGCTATGCAGCATACAATGGCGGGCGGCATACTTCTCCACATACAAAATCTCCGTTCAACTCCGTTCACTCCGTTCCTCTCCGTTCGTGAGCCTTCTGTCTTCTCACGCAGAACCAGCGTGGCTTGGCGGACACGCGCGCTAATTGCCGTTTTGTTACCAGTTCAGAGCCCGTCCGTCTTCGGTTGCTTCGCAACTCTACGCCGCTGAAAAGCCAATTTTACTCAGCAGCGACCTTGACAGCGGCTTTGACCAGACAAGCATCAGCCGCAATACGGATCATATTTTTGTGATCGGGAATGGTATTCCAGGCTTTCCCGGCAGCTACGATCTTGCCGCCGCGATCCATAAAATCAACCAGTCTCTTGACCCAGCCGTTTTTGATCAAACCTTTGCCCCAGGCTTCAGGACCGTTGGGCATTATCAGCAAATCAGTTTCATTAAGCAAATCCTGGTCAAAACCGGTTTTGACGGCAAGTTCCGGACGTTTTTCCAGAGCGGTGACCTCTTTGATGGATTGAGCGTGGCCTTTAAGCGCACCGCCGATGCAGTAGAGTACCCGCAGCGGACGGTAAGATGCCGTCGGAAATACAGGAGTGATTTTCACGCCGGTCGCGGCATATACCATACCCACAAAAATCTCGTAGGTGGCAGTGAGATATTCCGGATGAAAACTTGAAGCAATGACTTTACCTTTGCCGTAGTTGCCGTAAATCAAAGCAGGAGTGTCAAAGAAACTTACCCCCGCGCGCCCCAGCGGTCCGACACTGCTGGTGTATTTGGCATAGGTCTTGCAGTTGCCTTTATCCCACTTGGCTTCCCGGGCAACGGGGCCGCGCGAATAACGGACCATGCGCTTTCCGGGTTTGATATCCAGCAGTTTGGCACCTTCCGGGGAGAGGTCGATCTGCACATCGGCACGGTACCCTACCGCTTCGCGGATGAAGGTATAAGGCATCAGCTGAGCCCGTTCCGGACGGTTCAAAGTAATATGGAATCCGGCACAGATGCCGACGTACGCGCCGCCTTTGCGGACGAAATCCTGCAACGCTTTGACGCCTTCTTTTCCCATAGATTCCATTTGCAGCTGGCTGGAACCACCGGGCATAACGAGCATATCCAGACCTTCAAGTTTACCATTGCGCAAATCTTCGCCTTTCAGCAAAGTCAGTTCGATCTGGGGAGAGTAGTAAAGCAGCTTGGCCAGATTCAGCACGCCGCCGCCCCGGCTGCCTTTGTCAATATAGAAGCCGGTCTTGATTTTTTTGCCGGTGTATTGAACGGCACATTTTTCAGCGGCAGGAGCACATTGGGGGGCGGTGACACAGCCTGCACAAAACAGCAGCACAGGGAGCAATGCAAAGATAAATCTTTTCATTTTTTCTTTCCTCGATAAATTGTTGTTTTCTAATTGCTTGGATTTGCATTACATCATTTGTCCAGGCATTTTTGCCGACAAATTCAATATAGATTGAGATAATATACTGCTTGCAATTCAAATTTCAAATTCCGCGTTCTTCTGATCAACTTATTTTGGGGTTAAAGGTGGGGCGTCTGCTGACCGCCCGCGTGCCGCAGCAAGAGGTTTGTCCAGACACGCGCGCTAATTACCGGTGGTTACCAGTTCTGTGCCCGCCAAGCACATTCAGAGCCGGCACGAGAAAGACTGCCCGCCTTTAGTAGGAATACTAGGAATACTAAGAATACTAGGAATACTATGATTTTCCGGGGCGGGTATGTCGCACGCAGTTGGTCGCGGCGCAGCTTGGCGTTTGAGTATGTGGCACGCTGTTGCTTACACCTGAACCGGTACGGTAAAGAATGCCGCGAACACTAAGAGTTCTTGCAAACGACTGTTTTAGAGAATAGTATTCCTAGTATTCCTAGTATTCCTAGAACACACCGCGTTTATTCAACACCGCAAACACTCCGCGTGCCGCATCGAGAGGTTTGTCCCGGCACGCGAGCCAAGGTGGGGCGTCTGCTGACCGCCCGTGCGCCACATCGGGTCGTTTGTCCCGGCACGCGCGCCAAGGTGGGGCGTCTGCTGACCTCCCGCGTGCCGCATCGAGAGGTTTATCCAGATACGCGCGCCGCCAGACAGTGATCACTAATTCAGAACACCAACATTACGTTAATATTTCCTCGGTGCACAAACGCAAGAGCGTCATTTGACAATCCGCTGGTTGCAATGTATATTAATGGCTATTTAAGAATACGTTACTCAAAACGCTGTAAGGTTTCATTCATGGCAACTGATCATAACGAGTTGACCTCTCCTAACGGAGATGTCAAACGATTGCTGACTTTTCGCAAGGCGCAAGTGATTTATGATTTGACTTTTCATTTTGCGCATACCTTTCTGTCAAAAGGAGACCGGACAGTTGATCAGATGATCCAGGCTGCCCGCAGCGGTAAACAGAATATCGCCGAAGGAAATTCCGCGGGAGTTACTTCGATGGAAACTGCCATAAAACTGACAAACGTAGCCAAAGCAAGCTTTCTGGAGTTATTGCTTGATTACGAAGATTTTCTGAGGGTGCGTAACTTCCGCAAATGGGAAATGGATTCCAGGGAGGTCGAGTTCTTGCGGAGAAAATCTATTGACAGGAGCGTTCCGGATCAATGGTTTGTTGATTTGGCGAAAAAGCGTCCGGCGGAAACTGTTGCTAATATAGCGATAGTCTTTCTGCATCAGGAAGATTATTTGCTACAAGCTCAACTCAATGCTTTAGAGAACAAATTTTTAGCGCAAGGCGGCTTCAAAGAGCAGATGTTCGCTGCTCGTTTGCAAGCAAGAGGCAAATAACTCTGCACACCTGCCCGCCGCCCCCTCCTTACCGGGTAGTTTTGTCCCTTTTGTCTATTTGTCGCAAGGGGTATATGTGACAAGACAAGGTTTGCCATCAGTTTTTTGTTTTCTGATTTTGCGTGGTTGGTTGTTCAGAGTGTCGCCAAGCACGTTCTGTTTTTTACTGTTGGTTGGCTGTTCTGAACCCGCCAAGCCGGTTCTGTACCGGCGCGAGAAAGACCACCCGCCTTTACTAGGAATACTAAGAATACTAGGAATACTAGGAATACTATGATTTTCCGGGGCGGGTATGTTGCACGCGAAGAGTTTGCGCCGCGGCTTCGGTTTTTGGGTATGTTGCACGCGATTGCTTATACCTGAACCGGCACGGCAAAGAATATAGCGAACACTATGCTTTCTTACAAAAACTTGTTATAGAGAATAGTATTCCTAGTATTCCTAGTATTCCTAGAACACACCGCGTTTATTCAACACCGCAAACACTCCGCGTGCCGCATCGAGAGGTTTGTCCCGGCACGCGAGCCAAGGTGGGGCGTCTGCTGACCACCCGCGTGCCGCATCGGGTCGTTTGTCCCGGCACGCGCGCCAAGGTGGGGCGTCTGCTGACCGCCTGCGTGCCGCATCGAGAGGTTTGTCCCGGCACGCGAGCCAAGGTGGGGCGTCTGCTGACCACCTGCGTGCCGCATCGGTTCGTTTGCCCCGATAAAGCGCGCTGACTACCGGTGGTTGCCAATATTCTCCTTACCGGGTAGTTTTGTCCCTTTTGTCTATTTGTCGCAGAGGGTATATTTGTAAAATCAGGGGGTCTTACTTTTCCGGATAGAGCAGAGATGCTGACTCTTTCAGTGAGCACATATACTTTATGCTCCGGGAGACTCCATCGAGGACTGGACCCTCATATTCCAGAGCCCAGTAACCCGGAAATCTATCCTTTTCCATCAGGTATGCCAGACGGCGAAGCGGAACTATTCCATTGCCTTCTCCGCAGGCACAGCCGACGGTATCTCTCGGAGAGTCCGCCGGAGCAGTTTTCCAATCCTTGCAATGGACGTGTCTGATATACTTTTGCAGCAGATGATAGGCTTCCACCGCATCCACCTTCTCATTCATATTAAAAGCGGTGAAGTTGGCGATATCGAAACAGACTCCGAGGTGACTGGAGTTGAAATACTCCATGATATACAGCACCTCTTCCGGAAGTCCCGGAAGCATACCGTGGTTTTCCAGAGCGAGAACGACTCCGTTCTTCTCTGCCTCTGGAAGCACCTCTCCGATACACCTGATGATCTGCTGCAAGCCGTCGGAAAAATCCATGTGGTGCTCAGGACCGATGGTCTTGTGATAACCTCCAAAGATTCGCATCAAAGGTATTCCGAGCTCGGAAGCGTTGCGGATAGCATTGCGAACCCGCTCTATCTGCATGGAAATATTCTCTTCTCCGGTAACGGTGAAGTTGTTGGAAGCCGCATAGGCTGATATCTCAAGTCCATTGGCTCTCAGCAACCCCGGAAGTTCCGCCTTGTCTTTATCAAAGTCATCCCAGAACCAGGAGTAACTTGCCGGATCGACGATATCGGTCGCTTCCGCTCCGGCGGAGGCGATCAACTCGAAGTATTGAGCGCGGGTGAGTTTTCCTGCGGTCATATCATTGTGAACACTTACAGGAGTGCATGAGACTTTCATATATATCTCTCTTGTTTTGGATGTAAATTTTGGCGCAAGTAATACTATACGCCCAAAAAACGAAATTACAAGTTCAATCGCAGGAATTTATTATTCAGCTGCTTTTCGGGTGCCGAAAAGCAAGTGTTTTTTACAAATATACCTTCTGCGACAAATAGACAAAAGGGACAAAACTACCCGGTAAGGAGTGGTAACCACCGGTAGTCAGCGCGCTTTATCGGTACAAACGACCCGATGCGGCACGCGGGCGGTCAGCAGACGCCCCACCTTGGCTCGCGTGCCGGGACAAACCTCTCGATGCGGCACGCGGGCGGTCAGCAGACGACCCACCTTGGCGCGCGTGCCGGGACAAACGACCCGATGTGGCACGCGAAGTGTTTGCGGTGTTGAATAAACGCGGTGTGTTCTAGGAATACTAGGAATACTAGGAATACTATTCTCTAAAACAGTCGTTTGTAAGAAAGCATGGTGTTTGCGGTATTCTTTACCGTATCGGTTCAGGGATAAACAACTGCGTGCAACATACCCGCCCCGGAAAATCCTAGTATTCATAGTATTCATAGTATTCTTAGTATTCTTAGTAAAGGCGGGCAGTCTTTCTCATGCCGGTTCTGAACGTGCTTGGCGGGCACAGAACTGGTAACCAACGGTAGTTAGCGCGCGAGTCCGCCAAGCCACGCTGGTTCGGCGCGAGAAGACAGAAGGCTCTGAACAACTAACCAACGGCAAAATACTGACACAAAAAAACCTCCGGAAGAGTTTCCCCGGAGGTCTGTTTGCTTTACTTGCGTTACGCGATAACGGCGAAGTTGCTGGTGCTGTTGTTTTCGACTCTGGCGCGCAGATCGACCCAGTTGCCGGCGTAACCGGCTCCCCAGTAACCGAGGCCTCCCCAGCCGGTGACGCACTCACGCAGCAGGATATCCTCTTTACCGTCGTCGTTGTAGTCACCGACTCCGGCGACTTCCCAGCCGTTGGCGTCTCCGAGACCCTCGACATCGCCCCAGCTCTCTGCGGCGTTGAGGGTTCCGATCCAGCGTTTGTCGGAGACTTTGCCGTCTTCCCAGAGCCAGAGCTGACCGTTTTCGGTGTTGAGGACGACGATATCGTCAAGTCCGTCTCCGGAGAAGTCTCCGCTGACCGCGAACTCCCAGCCGTCGGAAATATGGGCGATGACTGAAGTCTTCCAATCCCAGGTCGAGAGGTCACCGTCGGCGTCGTTCCACGCGTAGAGGTGTCCGGTCTCGGTGTTCATAACGAGAAGCGACTCTCTGCCGCTGTTGTCGAGGGCGGCGGCTCCGATGAGCTCCCAGGTCGGGTTGCCGTGACAGATATCGCGGTAGGTGACTCCGTCGAGCATGACTCCGAAGTTGCCCTCATCGTCACGGATAAGGACGTCGTCCCACGCGTTTCCATCGATGTTGGAGACGGATACGGTCGAGAAGTTGTCATCGACGTGTCCGAGCTCAAAGTAACCGTAGTTGCCCTTGGTGATATCGCTCCAGACGGCGAAGGTGTGACCTTTGCGGTTGTAGAGCAGGATTCCGTCATGATCGGCTTTGGAGCCCTTGAAGTAACCGGTTCCGGCGACTTCCCAGAGGGCGATATCTTTGCCGCTCCACTCCCAGACGCCCTTCCACTTGGAGCCTGAGGTGACTCCGGTATCGACGCGGCCGACTTTTCCGGTGGCGGCGTCGTAGGCGAGCACCTGACTGTAACCGTTGCCGACGAGGTCGGAGGTCTGAGTCTTGACGATGGCTGTGACCTCAGTTGAAGTGGTAGTGACATAGTGAGCGGTATCGCTGACTCTGAAATAGACGGTGCCGTTTTCGTTGACGGTGACGCTGGTTCCATCCATGGTGATCCAGGCTCCGTCGTCGATTTTGTACTCATAGACGAGGGCGTCGTTGTCAGGATCGACAGCATCGATGGTGAGCGTGACAGCGCGTCCGTTTTCAGAGAGAGCCTGTTTGATTTCGCCGTTGATGACCGGAGCCACGTTTCCGGACTCTTTGACGCTGAGAACAAGGTCTTTGGTCTCGCGTGAACCTCCGTCGATCTGCTCAATCTCGAATCCATCGATATCATAGACCAGCAGCTGATACTCGCGTCCCTGATAGACGACGGAAGCACCTTCGCTGATGACCACTCCGTACTCGGCATCTCCATCGCCGATGGAGGCATAGATTCGTGCGAAGTCGGGCATGTTCGCCGCGAGGAAGTACTCACCGACCGCCTGATCGGCGTTGACGGTAATGGTGTACTGCAAGTCGAGCACATTATTGATAGCTCCGAGGTCAGTCACGAGGGCATCGGTGACGAATTCGATCTCAGGATTGGGAACGAGCTCTTCTTCGCCTCCGCCGGGAAACACAGGAAGACCAATTCCGCCATTGCCGCCGCCGGTGTTGGGGTTCTCGTAGGGGTCGATATCAGCGACGGTAAAGTCGAGGATAGCACCTTTTTCGACATAGACCTCAGCTCCGGAGTGATTGATTCCGTCGATCCAGACCGCATGGTTGTCGAGTTTGCCGCTGTGGACGGCTCCGCTCAAGAGAGTGAGAGAACCTCCGGCATAGCCCCACGGAACGTTATAGAGACTGGCGTCGGCATAGGAGTCAAAGAACCCCGCCTCCTTGAAGGCATAGCCGCTAAGGGTGGTGTTGCAGAGAACTCCGCCGCTTGAGACGGTGGTCTCGGAGAAGGCGTCGGCGTTCAGGCTTGAGACATATCCGCCGCTTGTAATATGGAGCTGCGCGATATAGCCGCCTTCATCCACGAGCTCGCGCTCAATCTTCTCACCGCGATCTAAATTACACGTGTTGAGGATGGGCACCAGCTGCTCGGCAACCGTTCCAGTAAACAATCCTTCCACGATCGGATAGCGGACGATGGTCGGAGATGACGCATTCGGAGTAACATCCTTCAAGTGGGTGTAACTGTAGTTATTTGAAGTGGGGGCAAGCCAACCGGAAGCCATGGTGACAGTCTTGTCACCGACCTTCACACTCCAGGTCATGACCTGAAGTCCCATTGAGGTAGTGAGTTTAACTTCTCCGATCTCTCCGCCGGACGCCCAGATGATTCCGTTGGAGTCCGCCTGCGCGCTTCCGACGTATCCCTGTTTGGTTCCGGCGCTGCCGTTATAGACGGTCAATCCCGTGTTTCCGCCGACCAGAACGTCTTCTGCAGTCTGATTGGCATAGACCGCCGCACTTATGGCGTGAGCCTCGACGCTGCCGAGGTGGATGTCATAGTCTCCATAGGTCTTGTAGAGCTTGTCATCGGTTCCGGAGGCAACGATCCTGCCGTCTTTGGCAGTCGCAAGGAAGTTGACAATAGCTCCGGTTCTGGCTGAGACATTGAGCAGGCTGTATCCGCTGGAAGCCAGCAGAACTCCGCCGGGTTCGAGAACCTGTATTGTCGCATTCAAGCCTGTACTGACAGTGTACATATTGAATTTATCGAGCGTGACGTTCTGAGCAGAACCGCCCTCCTGAATTATGATTGCGGCTGTTCTGCGGACGTCCACGTCATAGACGGAACCACCCTTGCTGACGATCATCTGACCGCCGGAGTGCAGAGTGGTGCTTCCGGCAAAGCCGCTCGACTTGATGAAGAACAGACCCGCGGAGTTGACGTGAGTGTTGATTGCCATGCCTCCGTAGTTGACCGTCATTCTGGCATTGGGATCAACGACAGTATCTCTCGCAAGCTGATTGTTGTACAAGTAAGCCCTGCCCTGATCGTCGACATAGGCATTGCTGATTAAAAGCTGATAATTGCGTCCCTCCAAAGCCGAATGGAACATTGACACATTATTGGAGTCGATCACTTCGACGCCAGATGTGAAGGTCTTGTACTGGACATCAAGTCCGTTGACCTGAGCTCCGGAGTGGATGGTGGTGTTTGAGAGCACGCTGTCGCGGACGGTGAGAGCACCGCCGGAGAAGACCTCAGTAGCCTCAGCGGTAGTTCCGAGCGCGTAGTTGGCGACGGCTCCGCTCTGGATGGCGACGTTCTTGAGCGCGGCTCCGCTGGAGACGTTCATCAACGCTCCGTTGGAAAGAGTGATCTTCTGAGTGGTGTTGGCAGTTCCGAGAGAACCGCCGCTTGAGACGTTGACTTTTCCGCTCTGGACGGAGATGTTTCCTCCGGCATAACCACCCTCATAGATGTTGAGCACGCCGTCGGTGATCGCTCCGCTGATGATGGTGCCGTAGATCGCTCCGTCGACGAAGGAACCGCCTGAGCTCACTTTGGCAGTTCCGCTCAGAGTGTTATTGGAGGCAACTGCTCCATCGAAGAGAGAGACAGTCGCTCCGCTCTTGACGTTGGTGGCGTAGGTGTAACCTCCGTTGGAAACATTGAGAACCGCGCCTGAGTTGACGTTGGTAAGATAGGCTTTGCCGCTCTCGTAAACGCCGAGAATACCGCCTGAGTTGACTTCGGTGTTGGAGGCGACTCCGCCTGCTGAGACATTCATCTCACCCTTTGCGTCAACGACGAACCGGACGGCGAGACCGTCGGTGTAAACATTGGCGAACATGCCGCTTGCGATGTTGATGTCGTAGAGCTTGCTGCCGGTCTGGGTGACTCCCTGAGTCTCGTTGCCGACATAGACGCCGGAACCGGAACCGATGACGCTGAGGATTCCGCCCTCGATGACGTTGACATTGTTCTGCCAGGGGTTGAAGAGGATAGAAGCACTTGCGCCCGAGGAGACGGTGAGATAACCCATGGGATCGACAGCGAGGTTCTCGGCGACACCGCCGGTGAGGATGGTGACGCTTCCGCCGGAACTTACGACGCCGCCTGCGAGCAGAGCTCCGTTGCTGACGGTGATGACACCGCGGGAGTTGACCACAGCGTCAATAACAGTTCCGCCATTATCTATATATATATTGGCACCGGTCTTGACGTTGACGCCGGAAACGACTCCGCCGTCGAAGACATTGACCACGCCCTTGTTGTTGACCGTCGCGTTGTTCATCACGCCGCCGACATAGACGTTGGCGGAGAGTCCGGAAGTAACGATGCAGTCATCGATGACATCGGACTTGGATACGATACCGGACACTCCGTTACCCACATAGACTCCGGAACCGGTTCCGAGATAGGTGATGATTGCACCCGCCTGAGAGGTGACCGCATCCTGCCACGGGCTGAACGCGATGGAAGCACTTCCTCCGGAGAGCACATAGAGTTTGGCGAACGAGTTGACCGAAACCTCTTCAGCGATACCGCCTGCGGCGACGGTGAGTGTTCCGTTGGAGTTGACCAGAACACCTGAGAGCAGTCCGCCGTTGTTGACGGTGATGGTTCCGCCGTTGTTGACCGTGACGTCGGCGACAAGTCCGTCATCGAAGACCACGACCGCGCCTGAGTTGTTCACGACAACGCTGGAAGCAGTTGCGCTTGCGACCTGAAGTGAACCATTCTTGCCGACGGTGACAGATGAAACAATACCGTTTTCGACAACTCCGAGCATGGCAGCTTCTGCTCCGCCCGCGAGGGTGATGTTTGAGGCACTTCCGCCTGCAACCGCGAGATTACCGCCTCCGGAAACGACCGCATCGGCGACCGCATTGCCGCTGGCGACATAGCAGTTGAAACCATCAAAGATACCGCAGCCGTTGACCGTGGAGTTTTTGATTTCAAAAGCCTCTCCGTCATAAGTACCTTTGATGTAGGTATCTGAGGTGAGATTGACATTGAAAACCGCGCCCTGGGCAACGGCGACTCCGGTCGCGCTGGTTCCGGGAGCAACGGTGAAGACCGCTCCTGAGGCGACTTCGACGCCGTCAACCACAGCTCCGGCGGAAGCCTGAAGCTCTGCTCCGGCATTGACGACAGTATTTTTCAGCACCGCTCCGGCAGAGAAACCGGCGACTGCTCCGGCGAGCAGAGTGGTCGAGTTGGCGACCGCTCCATTGACAAGAGAGAGCTTGCCTCCGGCAGAGATTTTGGTGTTGGCGACTTCAGCTTTATCGACGGTCATGACTCCGCCGTTGAGCAGATTTGCTCCATCGGCAGCGCCGCCCTCGGAGACAACGAGATTTCCGCCGTTGAGGACTTGAGTGTTCTTGGCGACCGCTCCGGTATTGACGTAGAAATAAGCTCCGTTGCCGACGATCGCGCCGTCAGCGGTGAAGCCCGCGAAGATCAGGGCGGAGTTTCCGGAAGCAACAGTGTATCCGGCGAAGTTGGAAACCATCTCGATAAGTCCGTCGCTGCTGTTTCCGACATATCCGGCGTTCTCAGCCTTGAGGTACTCGACGGTGGCTCCGGCTTCGGCGTTGACCGTGCCGCCCCAGGGGTTGAAAATGACCTGGGCGCTGCCTCCGGCGAGAACCGTGACATTGGCGGCAGTTCCGAAAGCAAGACCGGTGACGACTGCTCCGTTGGAGACGGTGAGAGAACCGGTTCCGCTCACATTGATACCGTTGACAGTTGCGCCGTCGGTGACTTCGCAGAAAGCTCCGTCATTGATCGTGGTATTGAGCGCAGAGCCGAATTCACCGACAACCAGTGAACCGTTGGCCTGGATCACAGAGTCCGAGACCTTGCCTCCGTCAACGTAGAGATAACCATTGGAATTGACAACGGTTCCGGCGGCGGAACCGCCTCCGAACACGTCGAGACTGCCGTGGGCATTGACAACGGCATCGACAACTGTGCCATAGACGTACATGGCATTGTGCGACAGATTGACGCCGCTGCTCACCACACCGCTCGAGACGATGATAGCCATAATGCGCTCCTTCTTGTTCGCAAACTGCAGATTTTTGTGCCGACACTTCTTCTCCGGACCAGCCGTTTGTCACCTTTGAACAAACATCTTTCCGTCGAAACCGTCAAGTCCGGAACCGGGGCATCGAAGCCATATCTTCCGCAGCCTGCATGGGTTTTATTAAAAATTTTATAAACTTTTCACTATCAAGCTGTTACGCACTCTTCACCCTCAATCAGGGCATAAGAACGCAACTTACAACTACTTATAACTTCAATACTATATCACAAAAAGAGCGATTTTTCAAATGATTTCTGCTGATTTAAAGAAAAAAATATCGAGCTTTTTCGGGCGAAAAAACTGTGCTCAAAAAGAGCAAAGCCCCCCCGGAACCGTCACCCCGGCAATCATAAGCGAAAGCATCCCCCAAGCCGTACCGAAAACACTCAGCGTGCGTCACCCCCAAACGCCAAGCCGCGCCGCTAACAATCGCGTGTGACATACCCGCCCCGGCAAATCATAGTATTCCTAGTATTCTTAGTATTCTTAGTATTCCTAGTAAAGGCGGACGGTCTTTCTCGCGCCGGTTCTGAACGTGCTTGGCTTGTCGCGGCGTAGAGTTGCGAAGCAACCGAAGACGGGCGGGCTCTGAACTGGTAACCAAACGGTTGTTGGCGCGCTGTTCCGACTGCAAACGCCCCGCCTGGGCTCGCAGCTTGGGACAAACGACCCGATGTTGCACGCGGTTCAGGCTGCAAACGCCCCGCCTGGGCTCGCAGCTTGGGACAAACGACCCGATGTGGCACGCGGTTGTTTGCGGTGGAGCAAGCGTCATGTGTTCTAGGAATACTAAGAATACTATGAATACTATTATTCGCAAATATACGGTTGCAGAACGCGGTTGTTTACAGAGCAACGGACGTGGTTTGAACTGGTAACCAACGGTAATTAGCACCCCAAACCACCTAAAGCCGCGCCACAAACAAATGCAGTCTGCATACTTCTCCGCCCCGACACAACCTAGTATTCTTAGTATTCCTAGTATTCCTAGTATTCCTAGTAAAGGCGGGTGGTCTTTCTCACGCCGGTTCTGAACGTGCTTGGCGGGCACAGAACTGGTAACCACGATAATTAGCGCGCAACTCCTCCCGGCACAAACAAAAAAAAGACTGTTGCTCACCTTACTGGAAGGTTTGGCAACAGCCTTTATTTTACAAATCGCAGCAAACTGATTATCAGTTGCCTCCGCGGCTGCGGAGTCTGCCGCTCTTGAGGAATCCCTCATAGTGACGCATGGTCAGATGTGACTCAAGCTGGCTCATAGTATCGAGCACCACGCCGACCATAATCAGCAAACTGGTGCCTCCGAAGAACTGAGCGACCATGAAAGGAATACTGAAGTTGCGGTAGAGGAACATCGGGAAAATCGCCAGAACGAGCAGGAACAACGCTCCGCCAGCGGTGACTCTGGTCATAGCAGAGTCAAGAAAATCTGCGGTGGGCTGTCCGGGGCTGATTCCGGGGATATAAGCTCCCTCTTTCTTGAGATTGTCAGCGATCTGGAGCGGATTGAACTGGTTGGCAACCCAGAAGAAACTGAAGATGACGATCAACAATCCGTATGTCACCGTGTAGCCGAGTCCGTCCTGCTGGAAAAATGTCGCAAGCGTCATCCAGAATCCTCCGGACTTGGCAGCCATCGTATTGAATATGAACGACGGCAGCATCATGATCGCACCCGCGAAAATGATCGGCATAACGTTGGCAAAGTTGACCTTGAGCGGCATGTAAGTAGATCCGCCCATCATCTGCTTGCCCACGGTTTTACGAACCATCTGGATCGGCACGCGGCGGTATCCCTGACTGAGCAGGATAGTCGCTGCGGTAACCACACAGAACATCACCAGCAGCAGAAGGAGCTGAACTGATTTGAACGTGCTTCCGTCCGGAGTAGTACCCTTGATCGCCATCTGAACCAGCTCGATGACCGAGTGGGGCAGACGCGAAACAATGTTGATCGTAATGATCAATGATACTCCGTTGCCGATACCGCGCTCAGTGATCTGCTCACCGAGCCAGGTGAAAACCATTGTGGTACAGGTGATGACCAGCACTGTCACCGGAACAAACACCGCCGGACTGCCCATATAGAGCGGCTCTACAGGCTGCGGAAGGTGAAGTTTGGCAGGATTGACCATAGCCAATGCCACCATGATTCCCTGAACCACACACACCAGAATCGTAAGATAACGGGTGTACTGAGTGATCTTTTGTCTTCCGGACTCGCCCTCGCGCTGCATCTTCTCAAGCTGCGGGATCACAGGAACCAGCAGCTGGAGGATGATCGATGCAGTAATGTAGGGCATGATTCCGAGTGCGCCCAGCGCAAAATGCGCCAGCGCACCGCCGGAAAACAGGTCGATCAGCTGAACCAATCCGCCTTCGGAACCGCTGGACTGCGTAACATCCTGGATGAAACGCTCCAATGCCGCCGGATTGATTCCGGGACACGGAATGTTGCTCGCAACTCTCACCAGTACGATGATGAGCGCAGTAAAGAGAAGCCTTGAACGCAACTCCTTAACTTTAAGTATGTTTAAAAACGCACGCCACATAGTTCCATCGACCTTTTATTTATTATTCAGCAATCTCGACTTTACCGCCGGCAGCCTCGATTTTGGCAGCAGCAGCGGCTGAGAACTTGGCAGCCTTGACGGTCACGGCCTTGGTGATCTCGCCGTTGGCGAGAACTTTGATCGCGTGACGGGCTTTGCCGAGCAGAGCTTTCTCGCGGAGAGTGGTCTCATCAACCACATCGCCAGCGGCAAAGTTCTTCTCGATGACATCAAGGTTGACCAGAGCATAGACAATGCGATCCGCGTTCTTGAAGCCGCGCTTGGGCAGACGACGGAACAACGGAATCTGACCGCCTTCGAAGAAGGGACGGCTCACAGAACCGGTACGGCTGGACTGACCCTTCTCTCCGCGACCGGCACTCTTGCCCCATCCGGAGCTGTCACCGCGGCCGACGCGTTTGCGGCGTTTGCGGGAACCCGGAGTCGGACTCATATCGTGAAGTTTCATTTATATCACCTCTTGATTAGTTGGCTTCGTTCTCAGCCTTGACAGCGATTCCGCGACGGGCAAAAGCCTGCTCACGGGTTGACAGTCCGGCGATAGCCTTGAAGGTCGCTTTGGCGACGTTCGCGGCGTTGGAAGCTCCGAGACTCTTGGCGAGAACATCCTGGACTCCGGCGAGTTCGAGGATCGAACGGACCGCACCACCGGCGATAAGTCCGGTACCGGCGGAAGCCGGACGCAGCAGAACGCGCGCTCCACCGAACTTGACCTCGATCTCGTGCGGAATGGTATGACCGTTCATCGGAATGGTCACCAGATTTTTACGCGCAGCCTCGCTGCCCTTGCGGATAGCATCGCTGACTTCGTTGGCTTTGCCGTAGCCGTATCCGACACGGCCGTTACGGTCGCCGACCGCAACCAGAGCGCCGAAACTGAAGTTCTTACCGCCCTTGACGACTTTCGCGCTGCGGTTGAGGGCGATCACGCTCTCGTCGAACTCGCTCACAACTGCTGCTTCTTTGACATTTTCACGTTTTGCCATAGTGCTTACCCCGCTTAGAATTTGAGGCCGTTTGCACGGGCCGCTTCGGCGATCGCCTTGATCCGGCCGTGATACTTGTAGCCGGAACGGTCGAACACAACTTCAGTAACATTCGCGGCTTTGGCCGCTTCGGCAGCCAGCTTGCCAAGCAGAGCGGCTCCGTCCATGTTCGGACGGGCGTTCTCGGCTTTGAACTGTGCGGACAAGCTGGAGGTATTCGCCAGAGTACGGCCGGTCACATCGTCGATGAACTGACAGTAGATGTGGTTGGTCGTGATGCTGACGCAGAAACGCGGACGCTCAGCCGTTCCGGAAACCTTTTTACGGATTCTGGTATGACGGCGCATACGCTGAGATTTTCTATCGAAAACTGACATTTTTCTTATTCTCCATTAAGCTGCCGGAATTAACCGACCGACTTACCTTCCTTCAACACGATGCGCTCATCGACGTAACGGATACCTTTGCCTTTGTAGGGCTCGGGTGAACGGAAACGACGGATCTGAGCAGCAGTCTCACCCACGAGCTGCTTGTCGCAGCCTTCGACGATGATCTTGTTCTCAGGAGTGACCGTGATCTTGATTCCTTCCGGAATCTGGAAATTGATCGGATGTGAATATCCGAGGCTCAGGTTGAGAACTTTGCCCTGCAGAGCGGCTTTGTAACCGACACCGACGATGGCGAGCTCTTTTTTGAAGCCTTCGGTAACACCGATAACCATGTTGTTGATCAGGCTGCGGGCCAGTCCGTGCATCGCGTTTGCGGCGCGCACATCGCTGGTCTGCGAAACGACGATCTTGTCGTCCTGCATCTCAACTCCGACATAGGGAGGCAGCGCAGTGGTGAGCTTGCCGCCCTTTCCTTCGACAACGACCTGGTCCGCGGAGACAGTAACTTTGACTCCGGCAGGAACGACGATCGGTTTTTTGCCAATACGTGACATATTCGTGTTCCTCCTTACCAGACGTAGCAGATGATCTCTCCGCCGACGTTCTCGCTCTTGGCGCGACGTCCGCTGAGGATACCTTTGGGAGTGGACAGGATAACCGTTCCCTGACCGTTGCGGACGCGGGGAATATCCGCGCAGCCGCAGTGGATACGGCAGGAAGGTTTGCTGACACGCTCGAGACCGCCGATGACGGCCTTTCCATCATAATACTTGAGGGTGATCGAAATCTCACGGGCAACGCCCTCTCCGGTCACCTCGACTTTACCGACATAACCCTCTTCCAGAAGAACAGCGGCGATAGCCTGCTTTTCCTTCGACAGCGGAACCGAAACGGTCTTCAGACCGGCGGAACCCGCGTTACGGATGCGGGTGAGCATATCGGCGATAGGATCTTGCATACTCATTTTACTCGACTCCTTATTACCAGCTCGCCTTAGTCACGCCCGGAATCTGACCCTTGGAGGCCAGCTCACGGAAACAGATACGGCAAAGCTGGAACTTGCCGATATAGGCACGGGCACGGCCGCAGCATTTGCAGCGCGTGTAATTGCGTACCGCGAACTTGTTGGGACGGGCAGCCTTGACCATCAAACTGAGTTTAGCCATTTCTATAACTCCCTTCCTTAATCCTCAAACGGGACTTCCATCATCTTCAACAGCTCACGCGCCGCATCATCAGTCTTGGCGGTGGTGACGAAGGTGATGTTGACACCCAGCGGATACTTCAGTTTGTCCGCATCGACTTCAGTAAAGACTGAAACATCGGACACACCCATATTGTAGTTTCCGACTCCGTCGAAACCACGCTTCGGAACTCCGCGGAAGTCGCGGACGCGGGGCATGGCGTTGTGGACGAAGCGATCGAGAAACTCGTACATACGGCTGCCGCGAAGGGTCACCATGACTCCGGTCGGCATGCCGACGCGCAGTTTGAAGTTGGCGACGTTCTTGTGGGCTTTGGTGATGACAGGTTTCTGTCCGGTCATCGCGCCGATGTGCTTCTGGGCTTCAGCGAAAGCATCACGCTCTTTATCAGTACCGATACCGGTAGAGATAACGATCTTCTCGAGTTTCGGAATCTCCATGACGTTCTTAAGACCGAGTTTGGCCTGCAGAGCGCTGCGGACTTCCTTAACGTACTTTTCCTTCATATCCGGCATTTTTACTTCGCCTCACTCTTTTTGGCAAGACGGGCGGCTTTCGCCTCCTGCTTGGCCTTCAGGGTTTCTGCTGTCGGAACGACGTTGGAGACGTGGACCGAAACGGAACGCTCAACAAGTCCGCCGTTCGGATTGGCTTTGCTCTTGCGGACGGTACGTTTGCCCAGCTTGTGCGCGGCATCGCCGGCGATCTCAAGCACAACGCGGTCCTTGGCTGCAAGAACAGCCTTGACGGTCGCCTCGGAACCTCTGTAGTTTCCGGCGTTGACCAGCACTTTGTCGTCTTTTTTGACGTGATAGGTTTTCATATTACAACACCTCCGGCGCAAGTGAGATGATCTTCATGAAATCTTTCTCACGCAGTTCACGCGCCACGGGCCCGAAGATACGGGTACCGACGGGGTTTTTATCCTTGTCGATCACGACCGCAGCGTTCTCGTCGAACTTGAGGTAAGAACCATCGGGACGACGGATCTTGGCAACAGTACGGACGATGACCGCTTTGACACGCTGACCGCGCTTCACGCTGCCGTCCGGAAGGGCTTCCTCGACAGCACAGCTGACAATATCACCGACGCGGGCGAATTTGCGGCGCTGACCAAGAACGGTGATGGTGAGCAGCGACTTCGCTCCTGAGTTGTCGGCGACCTCCAGAATGCTCTGCATCTGTATCATAATTATGCTCCTCCGGAGGATTATGCCTCGGCGCGGCTGATGATCTCAACCAGGCGCCAACGCTTGTTTTTGCTCAGAGGACGGGTCTCGACGATGCGGACGGTATCGCCCTTCTTCGCCTCGTTTGCCTCGTCATGGGCTGTGAATTTCTTACTGACTTTAACCACCTTGCGGTACAGCGGGTGAGCGGTACGACGCTCGACGTTGACCACGATGGTTTTATCCTGAACGTCGCTGACCACGACGCCGACCCGCTCTTTGCGGATTCCGCGAACAGTTGCTTCGCTCATTACTTCACCTCAGCTTTCGCGGCACGTGCCGCCTCTTCCGTCAGACAGCGGGCGATATCGCGGCGGACTTCACGAACGCGCGCGGTTTTCTCAAGCTGTCCGGTACGGGACTGAATCTTAAGGTTCAATTTCTCCCGCTGCAGATCTACAATCTTGGACGCGAGATCAGCATCGGTCATTTCACGGATTTCACTGTTTTTCATAACCATGCCTCTTACTTGCTGTCACGGGACAGGAATTTGCACCGGACGCACAGCTTGTTGGCGGCGCGGCTCATCGCCTCTTTCGCCACGGCTTCGCTGCAGCCGGAAACTTCGAACAACACACGGCCCGGAAGGACAGGGGCGACCCAACCTTCAACGGCACCTTTTCCCTTACCCATACGAACTTCCAACGGTTTCTTGGTGAAAGAACGGTAGGGGAACATACGGATCCACACCTTGCCGCGACGTTTCAGGTGACGGTTGATCGCAACACGGGCGGCTTCAATCTGGTTATTGGTTATGTACCCACGGGTCAGCGTCTGGAGCGCGTAATCGCCAAAATCCAACTTGTTGTTGGTGGTGGCGAGTCCGGCGTTACTTCCGCGCTGAACCTTTCTGTACTTTACCCTTTTTGGCATTAACGGCATAATTCTCTTCCTCCGCAGAGTCTTTGTGACATACCCAAACCTTCACGCCGATTTTTCCGGCGGTAGTGTTTGCCTCAGTAAAGCCGTAGTCGATATTCGCTTTCAGAGTGTGAAGCGGAACACGGCCCTCTTTGTACTGCTCCTCACGGGCAAGCTCAGAGCCGCCCAGACGTCCGGCGCAGTTGATTTTGATGCCGTCGGCACCATTATCCATCGCGCCCTGGATGGCGCGTTTCATCGCACGGCGGAAGCCGATACGGCGTTCCAGCTGCTGTGCAACGTTCTCCGCGACCAGCTGTGCGCAGGTCTCGGCGCGGCGATGCTCGGAAACCTCAACAAAGATCTCTTTGCCGCCGACAAGCTTGGCAACATCAGCACGCAGCGTCTCGAGCTCCGCACCCTTTTTGCCGATCAGAAGACCGGGACGGGCGGAAACAACGGTGACGCGGATGCGGTTGGCGAAACGCTCGATACGAATACGGGCAATTGCCGCCGCCGCAAATTTCGTTTTGATGAAGTCACGGATCGCAAGATCCTCGTGCAGCCACTCACCGAACTGAGTACGGCCGTTGATCTTCTTGTCAGAAAACCAGCGTGAATCCCAGTCACGGGTCAAGGCAATCCTCAATCCAATCGGATTAACTTTCTGTCCCACGATTAACTCCTTATACCTTAGTTATCACTGAGTATAACTTCAACGTGGCTGGTCCGTTTGCGGATCCGGCCGGCTGAACCACGAGCCTTGGGACGGAAACGCTTGATGATCGGTCCCGGACTCACGAGCGCCGCTTTCACAAACAACGCTTTGCGATTGACATCGCAATTGTTTTCGGCGTTAGCAACAGCCGAGCGCAACGTCGCGCCGATAAGGGCAGCCGCCTTGCGGGGGCTCAGCTCGACGATAGCCAGCGCTTCGACCACGCTCTTTCCCTGAATAACGCGCGAAACGTGACGCGCCTTTTCAGGAGAAATACGCACATTCTTGGTCAATGCTCTTACTTCCATAGTTTGGCTTTCCTGTTTGTAAGTTGGCATCCATCCCGGCGCGCGGACCAACGCGCACCTTCAGAACACCCGGAACACCCGCCTCACCTTCCCGGAGGGCAAGCTTTCACATCCCGCTTCCCTGCCGTCCGGCGGAGTTTTCGCACTCTCCGCTTCCGGCGCAGAACGATCCGGCTTTCGGATATTCCATTTTATTGTTGTTTTTGTTTGTTTACAAATCCACTTCAAGCCCCTGATGCAGTCAAAAAACTGCAGCATGGAGCCGTCACAAAACTACAATTCACCCGGAATTACAGCATTGTGTTCGTATAATGTATCACCAAAAAGGCACTTTATCAAATCAAAATCGTGAAAAAAACGCATTTTTTCGGATTTTTTTGACGATAAACCGCCAAAATCGCTTCCGGGGCGCGTTTTTTCAATCTTTCAGCCGTATCCGCGGATCGACTGCAAGATAAAGCATATCGGCAATGAAGATGCCGGCGAGAGTCAGGGCTCCGGAGAAGGCAAAGAGTGCCATCTGCAGCGGATAGTCGCGGCTGGAAAGTGCCAGAAGGGAGAGTGTGCCCATTCCGGGAATATTGAAGATATACTCCACGATCACACTTCCTGCGACAAGCCCGGGAAGCAGACCTCCGAACAAAGTCACCATCGTCACCAGAGCATTGCGGAAGGCGTGTTTCCAGACGACCGTCATATTATCCAGCCCCTTCGCGCGCGCGGTCCTTATATAATCACTGCCGATGACTTCGAGCATTCCGGAGCGGGCGTAGCGCGACAGACTGGCAAAAGCTCCGTATGAAAGGCAGCAGACCGGAAGTATGCAGCTTTTGAGATAGAGCCACTGCACCTGCCATATCGAATAACGCTCAGGATGTTCCACTCCGATTCCCTTGAGCGGAAACAACTCATAGACGCCTCCGTCGCAGAGAAACGCCTGGAGCAGCAGACCTACCCACATCACAGGAAGGGAATACAGCACAAACAATCCGAACTCCACAGCTTTGTCGAAGAAGCTCCCTGCCCGCTCCGCCGTCATCACTCCGAGCGGAACCGCCAGCAGATAGGTGAGCGCGACCGCCATCACATTGAGCAGAAGCGTCACCGGAAGACGCTCAGCTATCAGATCGGTGACCGGGCGGCCGGGATCGACGGTGGCAGACTCTCCGAAATCTCCGCGGCAGACCACCTCTTTCAGCCAGAGGAAAAATCCGACGGCAAGCGGTTTATCGAGGTTGAGTTTTTCCCGGAGAGCCTGATTTCCCGAAAGCCCTCCCTTTTCGGAGTCAACTGCCATTCCCGCCGTATCGTTTCCGAAAAGGTTGCTGCGGGTCGGGTCGCCCGGAGCAAGGCGCAGCAGAGAGTAGCTCACAAAAAGGATGATAAAAAGAGTGAACACCGCGAGAACCGCACGCTTGATCAGGTACTCCGTCATATCAAAAGCGTCCTGTTTTGCCGGAAACGCGCCAGAGCATGACCGCTCCGGCGGTGAACGGAAAGACCAGCAGCAGTATGCCGTACTCGGAACATCCGGCGAGCTTCACCATGATAAAGACCAGCACGGGACCGACTACCGTAGTAAACTTTCCGAAGAGGTTGTAGAAGCCGAAGTACTCCGCAGCCTTCTGCGGAGGGATTATCTTGCTGTAATATGAGCGGCTCAAGGATTGTATTCCGCCCTGCGAGCTGCCGATTATCACGGCGAGCACGATAAAAATGACCAGCTTGGCGGTTGCCGACGGCATAGCGGGCATCACTCCGACCAGAAGAGACGCCGCCACATAAGTTGCGATGGCAAAGAGTATCATCCGCACGCTGCCGAAACGTTTGGAAAGCGTTCCGTAGAGCAATGTGCAGGGAAACGCATAGAATTGAAGTCCGAGGATGGTTCCGAGCAGAGCCGCCTGACTTATTCCGATATCGGTGGCGATCGGAGTCGCCATAAGGTAGATCGTACCTACTCCATCTATATATAGAAAATAGGCGATGAGAAAGTTTCTGACGTTCTTATTGTGCCAGACCTCTTTCGCCGCCTGCCAAAACGGAGCCTGGCAACTCTCCTTGCGTTTGCGTTCGCGCACAAAGAAGAGCAGCGGAAGCGTCAGCACCATCCACCATGTTCCCGCTATCACAAACGACCAGCGCATGGCGGAAATCTTGTCGCTCATAACAAAGGAGAGCGCAAGGCAGACCAGAAACGGAATGACTCCGCCGACATACCCGAGCGCGTATCCGAGAACCGACATCCGGTCGCGTTTTGAGCGCGGAGAGACATCGAGCAGAAGTGAATCATAAAGACTGTTTGCGCAGAGATAACACCCCATGCTGATAAATGCCATACTTACAGCGGAGTAAAAATCTCCTTTTCCGCAGAAGGCAAATCCGTAAGTGGAGAGCACTCCGAGAATGACAAAGAAAGAGAATACTTTTTTGCGGCAGCGGCGGATATCGCAGAATCTGCCGAGAAAGATGGATAACGCTCCGGCGATGATTCCCGAAACGCTGGCGGTCATGCCCCAGCAGCTGGTGGCGTCTCCGGAACTCACCACTCCGTCCGCACACAATTTGATGCACAAGGGAGCGAATACCGTCCTGACGATGAGCGCATACGCCGCGTTGGCAAAATCATAGAGAAGCCAGGCTGTCTGCGCGGAAGTCATGATTTGCAGCCTCAGAGTTTCTCTATCAGGTCGATGCAGCGGTCCATCGCTCCGCAATGGCAGCGGATGGCGTCTCCGGCGCGCTTGCCGATGCTGCGGCAATACTGGGGATCGGCAATGAGTTTCTGCAATACCTGATACAGCTCCTGATTTCCGGATACGGTGATGACTGCTCCGGCTTCAACCAGAACGTTGAGAATGAAGCGGAAGTTGCGGAGGACGCTTCCGGTGACGATCGCTTTATCCAGCAGCGCGGGTTCGATGAGGTTGTGGCCCTCGTCGTGTCCGGCAAGGCTCTTGCCCATGATGACCACGTCCGCGGAGTTGATGAACTTGAACATCTCTCCCGTAGTGTCGGCAATGAGAACTTCGACCGGCGCACTGGTCTTCTGTGCCTGACTGCGGCGGATGCAGCTGAGTCCGAGCTTGCGGATATCATTTTCAACATCAGCTCCGCGCTCGGCGTGGCGGGGAACCAGAACGAGACGGGTCTGCGGATACTCTTTGAGAAGTGTCTGATACTCGCGGGCGATGAGTTCCTCTTCTCCGGGATGGGTGCTTGCTCCGAGAATGACGGTAAAATCGCCTTCTCCGAAATATCCCGGAAGTCCGGGGTCCGCGATATTTTCCGGAGGCGTCTGGTCGAATTTCATGTTTCCGCTCACGATGACGTTGGCATCAGGGCAGACGGCAAGGTAACGCTCACGGTCGGCGTTGGTCTGAACCGCGATGAGAGAGAACTTCCTGAGCAGCGGAGCAAAAAACATACGGGCGCGGCGGTACCCCTTCGCGGAGTGGTCGCTCATCCTGCCGTTGACAAGAGTCACCGGAACGTCTCTCCGCACCGCTTCGCAGAGCAGATTGGGCCACAGCTCAGTCTCAAAAATGATCAGCTTTGAGGGCTTCACCACATTGTATGCACGGCGCACCATCCAGATAAAGTCGATGGGGCAGAAAATCACTGCTGTATTTTCCGGACAGCGGCTGCGGGCAAGCTCCTGACCGGTGGTGGTCGTGGTGGATATCACGAACTTCTGTTCCGGACAGCGTTTGAGATACTGTTTGACAAATCCGAGGGCGATCATCGTCTCTCCGACGCTCACGGAGTGTATCCAGATGGCTCCGTGATACTCTGAGAGCTCTTTCACCCGCTCCGGAGTAAAACGTCCGAAACGCTCTCCGAACGTGCTCTTCCAGCCCCCGCGGTTGCGGTATTTGAGCAGAAGCCCCGGAATAAAAAACAGAAATGCCAGCGGCAAAAGCAGATTATATATGAAAATCATAAAAACTCCCCGGATATTTCATGCGCGCTCACGACATGGTCACGGCGCAAAACACTCTTTCTCTTATTTATCAACTATTTCTCTCTTATCAGCTCAGGAGCACGCTCAGAAAGAAGCTGATGCACTCCGGACACCGCCTCGGCGGCACTTGCCGAACCGAGAGCTCTCGCCGCGAGCTGTTCAAGTTCATACATCGAAACGCTCCGCACCGCGCGGCGCACAACGGGAACTGCAGAAGGAGCCATACTCAACTCATGTACTCCGAGCCCGAGAAGCAGAAGCGCGTGGATGGGGTCGGCAGCCATCTGACCGCAGACTCCGGCATGTATCCTGTGCGCTTCGGCAACTTCGACCACGTTGCGTATAAGCTTCAGCACCGACGGATTGGCGGGGCGGTAGAGATACGCCACCTGCTCGTTTCCGCGGTCGATAGCCATAGTGTACTGAACGAGGTCATTGGTTCCTATACTGAAAAAATCAACCAGTCCAGCCAGATGCTCCGCCTGAAGAGCGGCGACCGGAGTCTCTATCATAACTCCGAGGGAAAGGTTGGAAACAAACTCTTTCTGCTCAGAAGCAAGCTGCTCCTGGAGCTGACGGATGATCTCGCGCGTCTCGAGCACCTCCGCCACAGATGATACCATGGGAAGCAGCACTTTGAGGTTTCCGAAAACTCCCGCTCTGAGCAGCGCCCTGAGCTGGACTTCAAAGAGATCGCGCCTGCCGTAGAGACAGAAACGTATTCCGCGCAGTCCGAGGAAGGGATTGTCCTCGACGGCAGCCGTTCCGGTGCGCGGAAGCTTGTCTCCGCCGATATCCATCACGCGGATGGTCACCGGTTCATCGTCCGCCGCCAGCAGAAGCTGCTTGTATATTTCAAACTGGCTGTCCTCATCCGGAGGAACCACCTGATTGAGAAAAAGAAATTCGGTACGGAAAAGTCCCACTCCGCGGGCACCGCTCGCCCTCAACTCCGGCATCTGGGTGTGCGACTCGATGTTGGCGGCTATCTGCACCCGGAACCCGTCGGTCGTATCAGGAAAAAGCGTATTCTCGCTCGCAAGCTCATTGCGCAGTTTGTCCGCCGCCTGAGCTTTCAGCCGGTATGACTCCTCGATATGACTGTCGGGGTTGATTATCACCCTGCCCTTGAAGCCGTCAACGATCACCCGGTCGCTTATCCTGAGCGAATCGATCAACTCTCCGGGAACTCCTGCCACGGCGGGAAGTCCGAGACTGCGGGCAAGAATGGCGGTATGGCTGGTCTCGCCTCCTGTTTCAACCACGATACCGAGGATCTTCTTCTTATCCAGAGTAGCCGTCTCGGAGGGAACAAGAGTATGGGATATGATTATGCGTTTGTCATCCATTCCGAGGCTGCGCATCTCGCGGTCGGTGATATTGGCAATGATACGCGATGCGACGTCGCGGATATCCCCTGCCCGCTCGCGCAGATAGGCATCAGGAATATTGCTCATGACATTATAAAACTTTTCACTCACCTCATAGACCGCATACTCGGCGCAGCAGCTCTCAGAGGATATAGTTTCTCTCACGCCGTTTATCAGAGACTGATCTGAACAGAGCATGAGATGGGCGTCAAAAATTCCGGCCTCTTTGGCATCGAGTCTGGTCTTGAGCTCATCGCGGAGAGATGCTATCTGCACCTCGGTCTCTTTGAGCGACTCCAAAAAACGGTCTATCTCAGATTGAACATCGCTGACTCCGACCTTTTCAGGAACAGCCGACCGGCTGGAGGAGTGAAGCGGCAGCACCTTGCCGATGGCGATACCCGGAGCAAGGGCTATGCCGTCGTAACGCATACTCATGGCAGTTATCATCAGCTGTTACTCGCTTTCTTCATCAAAATTCCGGAAGAAAAACCCGGACAGCTTCTCGAAAAGCACCTCTGCTCCGTCGCCCGAGACTCTGAGCATGAGACGCGTTCCCTTGCCGGCAGCGAGGATGAGCATGGAGAGCACACTGCGGCAGTCCGCGCACTCCCCGGGAGAGTTGCACTTCACCAGCGTCGCTTCGCCTTTGAATTCGGACAGCATACGGGCGATCATCGCGGCAGGACGGCTGTGAAGTCCCATCTTGTTGCCGACGACGACTTCACATTCAAGCACCTGACCATTCTCTGTTTTTTCTGCGGTATCTGCCACTTTCAAGCTGCTCCTGATCACTGTATTTCAAACCTCTGCCGTCCTGAACGGAAAAGCCGCTCAGCGAGACAGAAAACTTCCTTTGCTATTATATTAATATACACCACACATGCGCTAAAATCAATAGCAAGCTCTGTTTTTTGCCGTTTTTAGGGCATTTCAAGCTTGAAATTGACGGCATAAAGTGCTATTTTTCTTAAAACATTTTTTAAGGCTCTGTTCCCTGTATATTATTCCCGGTTATCAAATAGCAGCAGCTCCCTTTGGCGAGAATGGGTATTTTAACTCGTCGGAGCCAAAGGTGAAGAGCTGCTGCTTGACTGTTAGCTGAAGTGAT
>SUVY01000086.1 GCA_015061775.1 Lentisphaerota bacterium
CAAAACGCTTGTTTGCTTCGGCGGATGCATCCGTGAGGCAAGGTCGCGTTTTGCGGTGAGCATAGCAAGGGAGTGTACTTTTGTACATGACCGCCGCGGCGCAACTGCAAGGCGCGAGATTGACCACGGGGCGACGCCGCCGGTAAGATCATCTCACAACATTTGAGACATTAACTATTTTTTTCAACGTCGTGATTTATTGGGGCTCTTATACTTCAGCACTTCGTATTTTGCGGAGGCATTTGCGGCATTGTCAACTTTAACTTTATCGGGATCAAAGTACTTTTCCCGCGACGGAGAGAGATATTTAACGGGAACTTTGTTTATTTTCAAATTTGACGGCATCGGAGCAAATATTCCGGACAACTTCCAGAGTCCCGGAGCAGCTTTCACCCTGAAACGCCGTTCCTTGCCGTCGCGCGGAGCGTAAAAACGGCAGTTGGTGATTTTTCCATCCGGACTCTCAAGCGCGGCAAAAACGGGGTAAACCGGAAGAGAGGGACGGCATTTCCACTCAAGGATGCCGGACTGCGGAACTTCAAACACGTAGGAGCCTCCTCCGGCATAGCTGTAAATGGTTCCCGCGGGAGAGCTCTGTTTCACCCGGGAACGTATCCTCAGAGAGTTGAGATTACGCCGTACCTTGAGTACGTAAACTCCCTCCGGAGCGGGATCGACCGTGATGCGGCAGTTGGCGAGCTTGGCTTTATCGGGTTTGAGCCAGCCGCGGCAGAGCTGTTTGCCCTTGACTGTCTCGAAGGAGACAGAGGCGGGAGAGCTGTTTGAAGTGATGACTCCGACATCGACCGTGAACGGCTTGCCGTCTCCCAGCAGGTATATGGTGTGGTCTCCGTTTTTGGGTTTTCCGGAGGATTTGTAGGAGAACTCCGGAACTCCCCTGTCGAGCGGCAGCGGCATGACCGGCTTGCCGTATTTGCTCTGGGCGGCGAGGAATACCGGAATTCTCTCCATCATAAAGTATTCGACTGTCTCGAAGGGTTTACACCTGGTGAAATCGTCGGACTCATACAAATAGAGGTAGTTGTCGAGCAGCCATCTTCCATGCCGCAGATACTTCTCTTTTCCGGATATCATCCACGCGTAAGCCATGACATCTATGCAGTCGTGGAGTTTGGCTCCCGTAGAGGTGGTGTCTCCATAGCCGTTCATAAAGGCGTCCGCCCAGCGGCAGAATGCTTTTGCCACTCCGGGGTCGCGGGTGACTTCGTAATATTTGCGCAGCCCCGGAGCATAATTCGCCCAGCCGTTGAGAGCTCCGTCCTGCCAGCGGGCTGCCGGAAGCTCATCCGCAGGAGCCTGGGTATCGAGCACCGTTTTGACAAACTTTCCGGCTATCTCAAGATAGCGTTTATCGAGAGTTGCAAGATAGAGATCGACCAGCGAGCTTGCAACTCCGGTGCCCTCGCGGCGGTCCCAGGTGCGCGTAAAGTGTTTTACGGCGGCGTCTCCCCACATTTTGGCGACTTCGTATCCGCGCAGGTCTCCCGTGATATAGTAATAGACGAGGGCAAATTCAGTCTGGGTGTTGTAGTCGTATATGCGGTCTCCGGCGTGCCAATGGGTGAGCCCCTTGTAGTCGTTGAGGCCTCCCTTTATTTTTCCGCTCACGGCGTATTTTTTCTTTGCGCGGGCTATCGACTCCGGAGTATCGTAGTGGCAGATATCGACGTCGATGAGGTGGCGCGATACGGCTATGGCACGTCTGAACTCAGCCCAGCCGGTCTTGCGGAGAGCCAGTATCCACGGAACAGAGCCTGAAACATGGTGATATCCCTTCCAGGTGCGCCAGGAGTCATCCCAGCGGTTGTCGCGGGTGCGCCAGATGGAGTGACCGTCTCCGTAATTCCACTTGCCGAAGTCGCCGTCTCCGGTGGTTTCGGAGAGGCGGCGTTCGAGCGCGAAACGTCTCTCAAGCAGAGCCTCCTCCTCCGGATAGCGCGCAGGATCGCAGATCTGCATGGGCCCGAACACATAAGAGTCCGCGACTGCCTCTTTTGAGGGAAGTGCCGACGGATATGATGTGAAGAAGCTGTGCAGCTGCTCCGGAGCATCAAAATCGATACGCAAATGCATCGTCTTGGCAAGTCCGAGACAGCTTTCCTGAGCCGCCTCTGCGACATAGTGCTTTCCATGCCCCTCCGCCGCAAGGTAGCTCTGCGGAGGCTTGAAATCGAGCACCTTGTTTTCGTGGCAGAACCAGAGGTACTGACGGTTTGCTCCGGTCACTTTGCGGTCGGGCTTGGCTACTCCGTGAGCGGGCCAGAGGTAACAGCTGAGTTTGCCGGACTCCAGAGCAAGCTCACTTGGAAAATTCTCTTTGAAATCCTCCATATAAAGCGCGACTCTGCCCGCCTTTATCCAGCCGGGCGCCGCCTTGCCGTCGGCTTTTTCGCTGTATGCTCTGGGAGCTGAGATATCCGCGCTGAGGTATTTGTCATACGCGTAATGCAGCAGATATTTGCCGAGCGCGTTCCCCGGAACGCCTCCGATCGAACCCGAACTGTATTGTCCCGGTATCTCAAAGGATATCCCGGAAAACTTTGCCTTGTCGTTTTCTCCTGTGATGATGAATGTGAAACCTGCTTTCACCTGAGAACTTGCCGCATCGAAGTTGAGGTGCAGTATATAGCGGCAGAATCGCTCTCCGGCATCAGAACCGAACCAACCCTCAAAACGCAATGATGAGCGGAGTTTTCCATTCAGCGTGACCTCTGCCGAGTCAAGTTTTCCCTTTGACGCCGAAAAGTGCGTTCCGTCGGCGGTACGGAACGCGAGATCGATGCTTTTTCCGTTTTCGGGAGAAAAACTGAACCGCTTTTTATCTGCGGTAAAACGCATCTTTCCGGTATCAACGCTGATCTTTGAAGCATCCTCCTTTACCGTGAGGACTTTTTCCGGAACCGGAACGGCGGCTCCGTCGAGCAGGGTGAACTTCTGGAACTCTCTTCCGTCAAGTTCAGCCGGAAACACCGCAGATACCCAGCGGAGAGTTCCATCGCTGTGGCGGGCGAGCACATCGGTCTGGGTCGGAAGCAGTTTTCCGGAAGAAGATACCGCAAATTTTCCTGCATCCTTATATTTTCCGCGCCTGAACGGAATACCCACTCTGATATTGCATTTTCCCGCTGTTTTCGCCGGATTGTGCACGGTTACTTCAACTCCGGAAGCGCAGAGCACAAAAGCTGCCAGCATCCACAAAAAAACAAGACTGTGTTTCATCCGCCACTCCATAAGAACACAAATTGTTGACTTCAAATAAATAAAAAACATATCCATTGTTAAAGATAGCATTTGACATTTATATTTTCAAGTCGGCTTGTTTTTAAAATACCGCGATGTTATATTATTTGATGAATTCTGTAACAAACGAGGTGCTTATGAAAAAACTTCTCTTCCTGTTCGCCGCGCTGTTTGCCGCACTCTCTCTTCTGGCGGCAGACGGCAGATACTCTGAAAAAATCGATTACTCCGATACCGCCAACTGGATAGCCATCGGCAAGCAGGAGTTTCCGACCGGCGCAGACGTCTTTTACGTCTATCCCACGCTGATATACGGAAAGGCTCACCCCTATATGGATTGGAGCATTGCTGCGGTAAGGGAAAAAACCATACGGTTTGCCGGAACTCAACTGGATATCTTTCTTCCGTTCGCAAGAATATATGCTCCCTTCTACCGTCAGGGAGAATACACCCGCGCGATAGCCGATGTCCATCTCCCGGTGGAAAAACAAAAATGGCTGCAGCTCGGAATATCCGATGTGAAACAGGCGTTCAGATACTACATCAAACACCACAACAAAGGCCGTCCCTTCTTCCTCTTCGGACACAGTCAGGGAGCAATGGCACTTCTCGAACTGGTCAAAACCGAGCTCGCCGCCCCCGAAATAAACCGGCTCTTCGTTGCAGGTTATCTCATCGGATATCCCAAGATGCCCGCAAGTTATCCCGATCACCCCCATATCCGCACCGCCCGGAAAGCAGATGATACCGGCGTCATCCTCACCTGGAACTGCGAGACCCGCAATGCCGGAAAATCCCTCTTCACCGAAAAAGGCTTCTACTGTATAAATCCCCTCAACTGGCGCACCGATGAAGTCAAAGCTCAGGCGGCAGACCATCCGGGAGCAAGATTTTACTCCGGAAGAAAATTCGTCGATCATCCGCGCTTCTGTTCAGCTCAGATATCGCTGTCCAAGGGCGCACTCGTCGTCGAATCAGAAGATTTTTTCACTCACCAGACACTGAAAAACTCAGGCGGAATACTCCACGGTCAGGACGTGTTTTTCTTCTTCCACAGCATACGGAAAAACGCTCAGCTGCGGCTCAAGGCTTATGAAAAAGGCTTAGTTCCCGATATGGGGAGATGATGCGGGGAAAGCGGGCAAACTTCTTTTCGCGAGAAAAGAAGTTTTCCCTCTCTCCCCGCGCCCCTCTCACCTTTTCAAGAAAAGCGAAAAAACTTTTTTATTTACTTTTACCTGCCTTTGTCGGGAACTGAGCCATGAAAAACACTGCAAATAAGTTGCAAAAAAGGCGTTCAGGAGCTATATTAATTAAAGTTAATTGCGCAAAGATCAGCGGATTACAATAAAACAAGGGGCAACTGATGCTTTTCAACTCATATATTTTTCTGCTGCTGTTTTTTCCGGCAACGTTTCTGATATATCATCTGCTGGTAAAACTTGGCAAATTCACCCTGTCAAAAGCCTTTCTGGTTGCTGCCTCGCTCTACTTTTACGGTTACTTCAAGCCGTCATATATCGTCATCCTGATCGCCTCGATACTCCTCAACTATTTGATCTGCACCCGGATATGGAGTCAGGCTGAAAAAGGATGCTCCAAGAATATCCTGTGCAAACTGCTTCTTGCCTGCGGCTGTCTGCTCAACGTGGGCATCCTGGTCTATTACAAGTACACCGGATTTCTGCTGGAAAACCTCAACTTCTTTTTCGGAACAAAATTCGGAGCCTTTTCCATCCTCCTTCCGCTCGGAATCAGTTTCTACACCTTTCAGCAGCTCTCCTTTCTCATCGACGCCTACAAGGGAGACAATTTGAAGATCAATCTCGTTGATTACTCTCTCTTTGTGACCTTCTTCCCGCAGCTTATCGCTGGCCCCATCGTGCTTCCCGGTGAGATGCTTCCGCAGTTTGAAGACCACTCCAAACGCCGTCTCTCGTGGGAAAACATGAACACAGGTCTCTGGTTCTTCGCCTGCGGTCTGGTCAAAAAATGCTTCGTCGCCGACACCATCGCTATCATCGTCAACACCGGTTTCGGAGCGACTTCCCAACTCAATGTCGCTGAAGCGTGGCTCACCGGTATCGGATTTACATTCCAGATGTACTTTGACTTCAGCGGTTACTGCGATATGGCTATGGGTATCGGAAAATTCTTCAATATAGATCTTCCGCTCAACTTCAACTCTCCGCTCAAAGCGAATTGCTTTCAGGACTTCTGGAGAAGGTGGCACATCACTCTCGGCAGGTTCATGACCCAGTATCTCTATTTCCCGCTCGGAGGCAGCCGCTGCAGCAAGCCCCGCGCCCTCTTGAATATGGTGATCGTCTTTGTCGTAAGCGGCATCTGGCACGGAGCCGGATGGGTTTATCTGCTCTGGGGAACGTTCCACGGATTGTGTCTGCTCATCAACCGCGTATGGAGCGATTTCACCAAAAAATGCCCTGCTTTCAAAATTCCGCTTATCCCCTCAATTATACTGACATTCTTTTTGCAGGCTCTGCTCGGAATGCTTTTCCGCGCGCAGTCCTTCTCAAAGACCTGGCAGTTGCTCTGTCAGATGTTTGATTTCCGGCATATAGCGTGGATTAGCAAGCCCTTCGGGAAAGCCATCGAAGACTACGGTTTTGACCGCGATTTCATCATCATCACCTATTTCGCGGCTGTCTTCACAGCGTTTTTCCTGCCCAACTCTTTTGAGATGAACGATAAGTTAAAGAACCGCCCGATGCTGAAAATGTGGATCACCGTCATCTTTCTGACAGTGGGATTTATCAGCGTGGGCAGGATATCCCCGTTCCTGTACTTCAACTTCTGATGGAGAACTATTTGTGAGCGAACGTAAAAAATTTCTTCTGGCCCTTGCGCTGACCGTATTTTTTGTGATACTTTCAGCTGTACCTACCTACGCTGTACTGCACCGCAAAGCCAACTACCCCGGGCTGCTGAGCAATATGCCCGAACGCGAATACAATGCAGTTATCGCCAAAACGCAGGAGTATGATGCACTCATCCTCGGAACCAGTATGTCCGAGTGTTTCAAATGCTCGGAGCTCGACCGGCAGATGGACTGCCGCTCTCTTAAAATGACTGTGAACGGAGCCAACCTTGCGGAAATTCGTTTCATGGCGGAATACGCGGCAAAATTCAAAAAAATCAAGCTTGCATTGATCGATTTCCACCTGCTGCTGCACGTTCCCGGATTCGATATGTCATGCGACCACAACCTCAAACTTTTCCCGATGGAGCACTATGGAAAATACTCTTATCTCATTCCGCTCAAACGGGCATTTTCCATATCCGGAATGGCTGAGGCGCTCGATTTTGCCAAAGATATCCGCAAGGGCAGGATCAAAGAGACCAGCCGTGACGACATCTACAACTGGGGACTGCGCCGCCCATGCGGAGAAAAATATTTTGCCGCAGATGTGCTCTCGAAAAAGGCTCCGCAAATAAACATCGACGATACTTTCAGAAAGAAAACGATAAACAATTTCCGCAAACACCTTCTGGAACTTGTCAAAGCGTATCCCGACACAAAATTTATCCTGTTTTTCCCTCCCAACTCAGCGTTGCAGTACAGCAATATCGACGCCGCGGAGTACATAAAATACAAACGGCAGGCGATAGAACTCTTTGCCGGAGTCAAAAATGTCGAGCTCTATGATTTCCAGACGGCTTTTGATATCACGGATAACTTTGAAAACTTCAAAGACCGCGAGCACTACTCTCCTGCCATAAACTCATGGATCATCAGCAACCTCGGAAAAAAAGAGTATCTCATCACTCCGCAGAATCAGGAGCGTCTTCTCTCCGAACTGCAAGCTCATCTTCAAAATTACGATCATAATGCCGCATATAAACGTCTGAAAGAAAAATACGGCAGAAAATAACTCAAGAAAATAAGCGGATATATAAAATGCAAAACGTCAGCATCAGCGTTATCGTCCCGATATACAATGTGGAAAACTATCTTGAAAAGTGTCTCGCCTCACTTCTGGCGCAGACGTTTCAGGAGTTTGAGATAATCTGTATCGATGACGGCTCCCGCGACAGCTCCGGAGCCATACTCGACCGCATCGCCGGAACCTCTGATAAAATCAGAGCTTTCCATACGGAAAATCAGGGTTTGAGCATGGCGAGAAACACCGGCATGACCTACGCCAGAGGAGAATTCATAACCTTTGTTGACAGCGATGACTCGGTGGTGCCGGATTACCTTGAGATCATGTATAACGAGATGATATCAAACAACTCCGACCTGGTGGCTTGCGGAAGAAAAGCCGTTCCCGAAATAACTCAATGGAAAAAAGCCGGCTCTCCGCAGATACAGCGTTTGGAAGGCGATATCTTCGGACGCTTCTGCCGCAGAGAATACCGCCTCGGTGTCGAAGCTATGGGAGTTCTCTACCGCAAAAAACTGCTTCCGGAAGCCCCTTATTATCCCGGTATCTATTACGAAGACTACTGTTTCTTCTACACCAATTTCTTCAACGATATCAACCGTATATCCATCATCAACGCCGATATGTATATGCTGACCAAAAGCATAAACTCCATCATGCGCAGTCCGTTCAGCGAAAAGAAGTTGGACTCCTCGATGACTATTCTGCGAGAAATCCACAAAAATATCACCAACTTCGACACCAAATATCACAAAGCCATCTACCGCAGGACTCACAACAATATCCTGCACCGCACCCTGAGAGATATGCTGCTCATGACTCCGGGAGCCGACAGAGATGCCCTCTTCGAGAGATTTCAGGGAGTTTTTATCTCGCTTGTGAATGACGGAACTTTGAAAAAAAGCTGTATGCGCCTCAAATACAGGGTGCTCGTCTATGCGGCTAAACTGCTCAATCCCAAACTCTTTCAGGCTGTCGCGTCAAAGCTCAACTGAGCTCTGTTCCTGAGAATGGCAGATGGCTCTTGGGGAAGGGGAAAACTTCTTTTCACGGGAAAAAAAGTTTTCCCCTTCCCCAAACCCCTTCCCTTTTCAAGAAAAGCGGAGTACTTTGCTGCGCCCGGATTTTCTGTCCTGGCTGGGATTTTTCCATGGGGTCACAATCCCCCCATTTTCAAGAAAAGCGGAGTACTTTGCTGCGTCCGGATTTTCTGTCCTGGCTGGGATTTTTCCATTGGGTCACAATCCCCACATTTTCAAGATATTATGAGAGACACAAGAGGTCTCTCATTTTTTATGCCTGAAAACAAAAAGTGGTTTGCCTCTTGATAAAAACGGATTTATGTTAATCCAAGAACACCGAAGTCGCATACTGCGCTT
>SUVY01000087.1 GCA_015061775.1 Lentisphaerota bacterium
GCTTCATCCGCCTCTTCCCTGCGTTCGGCTCCGGGCGGCATAGTAGCCGCCCCTGAGCAGCCTTTTCTGGCTGCTCAGGCACTCACATCCGTGCGATGCGGCCCGTACGACGGGCTGCGGGATACTCAGCCAGCCTCGTTGGGCTGGCTTCCTCCCCTTGTCACGGCGTAGTGTAACGAAGACGGATGCACCCGTCGCGAGCCGATTTTTATATCGGCTCACTCCTACTGCGCTATACTGCTGGTTCTTCCTGAAACAAACGTCTGGACAGTAGAACAAACAGCCTTTAAAAGTGGTGAAACAAGTCGTTTTTTATCATGATTTATTTTATTTAAAACTTTGAACTCAAGCAAGAAAAAAGGGATGTTTGCTCACCTTTTCTGGGATTTTGCAACAACCCTTTTGTGTTATCGGAATCATCTAACCTTATTACAGCTCAGGCCAGTTCCAATCGGGACGCTGAGAGCGGGAAAACGGACGCGAGCCGAAGAAGCCGCGGTAAGCCGCAAGGGGGCTTGGATGGGGAGATGTTATTACGTTGTGGTGCGGAGCAATCAGTTTTTGCTTATCTATGGCGTATTTTCCCCAGAGGATAAATGTCACGGGCTCTGTTTTTTTGTTTACCGCGCGAATGACTGCGTCAGTCAGATGCTGCCAGTTGAGATGCGCGTGGCTTGCCGGCTTGCCGGCTTCGACGGTCAAAACGGCATTGAGCAGAAGCACTCCGTTGCGCGCCCAGTTTGAGAGGTCTCCGCTCTCAGGAACGCTGCGTCCGAGATCGCTTGCATACTCCTTGAAAATATTTTTAAGCGTCGGAGGCAATTTCACTCCCTGACGAACAGAAAATGCAAGACCGTGCGCCTCCCCTTCATTGAAATAAGGATCCTGCCCCAGTATCACAGCCCGAACATCGGAAAGCGCAGTAAGCTCAAGGGCATTGAACACCAGATCACGCGGAGGATATATCTCCGCATTTTTCCGCAGTTCAAGTGAAGCGTTGACGATTTTTTCGATATCCTCAACAGAGATGAACTCCGTCACAGCGTTGAGCCACTCCTCCGGAATATATCCATCCATCAGTCAAGTCTCTCGCTCAAACGGGATGCGGCTTCGGAAACAAGTTTCTTGAAGCGGTCGATGGTCGCATGATCCCTGACTCTGGCGGTGGGAACGCTTACGCCGATAGTTCCGGACAGTTTTCCGGATGAACTCACGACAGCTCCGGAGATGCGGATAAAATCCTCCTTGTCGAACGGAGACTCTGCAACGCGCTCCTGCCTGATGTTTTTGAGAAAACCAGCCAGCGTATGACGGTCTCTCCAGAGATGTGCTCCGAACTCTGAAAACGGCCAGCGGGAAGCGATTATCAATCTGGTGCTCTCATCGTCAGTAAATGCAAGTCCGAGCAGTCCTGACGCGCTGGCATACGGATGCATCGACTCGTCATTGAGCCGCTGGATGACTCCGGGACGCTCAAAACTCACACGGTGGGTCTGGAGCATCTGACCGTTCTCAAACTTGGCGTAGATCGCGGTTCCCCAGTTGATCGCCTGATAGAGGTGCAGCAGTTCATGCTCTGCCGCCGCCACGAAACGGTTGTAATGGCTGTTTCCGGCGAGCTGCACGATGGCGCTGCCGATACAGAAGTTGCCGCCCCTGCGCTCAAGGAAGTCTCCGGCGCAGAGAGTACGAACCAGATTATAGCAGGTGGAAGTCTTGAGATTGAGCGCAGCTGCTATCTCTCCCGCCTTCAACCCATGCTCTGAATTTCCGACCAGTTTGAGTATGTCCATCCCTTTGGTCAGGGAGCCGACAAGATCGTTGTTTGCCATAGTGAAAAAGCTGTCCTGTTATTCGGTTTTCATTGTATTTTCAAGTATCGTCCTGACCTCACATACAAGAGCGTTCCCCGTATCGGACTCCGCCATGTGGGAAATCAGACGCTCAAGAAAATGCTCACGGTAAAAAATCCGCTTCGCAGCTTTGGTATTGAGGTCAAATACCCAAGCCACTTTGGATATCACAAAGTCATTGACCGTCTCAAGATCCCGGTGAAAAGGAACTTCTCTGCGGCGTATAAAGTCCAGCACCTTTTCAGAAAAGCGGTTTTCGGTCGATAGACTGTAAAGCACTTTGGGATTGCGTGGGTTATCCAACTCATCGAGAATGACGTTGAGCACATCGAGTTTATCGGCGTCGCGGACACTCTTTTCCGCCATTGATGAATTTTCCGGAATAGAGCGTTTGTTATGCAGTTTGACAGCTCTTATGATGGTCTCTTTCTCAAGCGGAGTAAATTCCTCAAAAGAGAACACTCCGTTCTCGAGCAATTTTGCCCCCTCATCTCCGTGGTCGAAAGCGGGACCGTCCATGTAGGTTTCGAGCCGTTTGAACTGCTCAAAACGGCTGACATCGTGCCAGAGTGCCGCAAAACGCGATGTTTTGGCATCAAATGCGTTGAACGCCTCCGCCCCGATTATCTCTTCGGAATAAGACAATACGCGCAGCGTGTGATCGAGTTTCAGACGGATATTACGGTCGAACTCTTCACTTCCGGTAAGATAACTTTTCGCATAAGCGATGAAAAAATTCTTGTATTGATGAAATTCCATATATAAAATATAATTGCAACTTTACACTTTTGCAACTTGAAGTCGAGCCAAAATGGTATTAATTTATATAAGAGGCAAATCCATTGCGCCCCGAAGTTGATTTTTTTGCGGAAAAGCCGCTTGGTAATAATTTTCCGTCCACGGAATATTTATGCATAAATTTGAATTCAAAACCGAATATCTGGAACAGTATTTTCTGGAACTTATTTCCGGAAAACGCAAAGCGTGGTATGATATCGCACTCATCCACTTTCTCTTTGTTGCGTCGCGTTTCTACCGCATGGCTATCCAGTTCCGCAACTGGCTGTACGACAAAAGGATCATACGCCACCATGCATTAGGCTGCCTGGTGGTGAGCATCGGCAACGTGAGCTGCGGTGGAACAGGAAAGACTCCGGTAGTCGAAGTTTTTGCCCGCACCCTCAGCGCGAAAGGCAGAAAAGTCGCCATTCTGAGCCGCGGATACCGCAGCAAAAAACTTCCATTCAAAGAGAAACTGCGTCAGCGGCTCTCCGGACGAAAGATAGACCTGCCTCCGAAGGTGGTGTCTGACGGAAAAAATCTGCTGCTCAACAGCGAATTCGCCGGAGACGAACCCTTCATGCTCGCATCTAACCTTAAAGATGTCGCTGTCGTTGTCGATAAAGACAGAGTCAAGTCCGGAATTTACGCTATCAAAAATTTTCAAACCGACCTCATCATTCTCGATGACGGTTTCCAGTATCTCATGCTGAAACCGCACATCAATATCGTATTGGTCGATAGCTCCGATCCCTTCGGAAACGGCCACGTTCTGCCGCGCGGAACCCTGCGGGAACCTATCAAAAATATCAGGCGCGCCGATTACATCTTCCTCACCAAGTCCGACGGAAGCCACAAAATACAGCACCTCAAGCGTTTTCTGCGCCGCTGCACCCGCCGCGCCGAGATAATCGAGTGCTGCCACAAACCCAAATATATCGTAAATATGGCAGACGGAAAGCAGGAGGAACTCGATTTCCTGCGCGGGAAACGGGTTGCCGCCCTCTCTGCGATCGCAAAACCCAAAAGCTTCGAAGCCTTCCTCGAACAGCTCGGCGCTGAACTTGTCCACCGCGACCACTATGCCGACCATCACCGCTACACCCAGCAGGAGATAATCGACTTCATCAATCAGTCAAAAGAATCAGGAGCGGATATCATCGTCACCACAGAAAAAGATGCGGTGCGTATTCCGAGAATAGACCGCTGTGACATTCCGCTCTATTATCTGCGTATCCAGATCGATATCATCAGCGGTCAGGAAAGCTTCGATGAGTGTATATCAAGAATTTGTTTCATGTAATATAAAGGAAGCAGTCATTATGAAAAGTTTTATCGACAAATTCACCGCCTTTTACGGCAGCGCGCCGACTGCGGCGGCAATGGCTCCCGGACGGCTTGAGATCCTGGGAAACCACACCGACTACAATCAGGGGTTTGTTCTCTCCTGCGCCGTGGCACAAAATACCGCTTTTGCCATGAAGCGCACAGAGGGAACAGTCTGCACTCTGAGAGATTTCCGCAGCGGAGCCACGATGGAGTTCGATCTTGCCGACCTCGATGATGTGCCGCGCAACGGAAGCCGTTATGTCAAAGGAATGGTAAAAGAACTCGCCAAACGCGGATATAAAGTCACCGCTTTCGATGCCGCCATCGAGAGCAGCGTTCCGCTGTCGGCAGGAATGTCCAGCAGCGCGGCACTTGAAACCGCCGCCGGATACGCCATCGGCAAAGAGTTCGGAATCGACCTCGACAAGGCGGAATGGGCGCGCTGCGGTCAGGGCGTGGAAAACAACTACCTCGGACTCAAAAGCGGTCTGCTCGACCAATTCAGCTCGATATTCGGCAAACGCGACAGCATGATCCTCTCGGACTTCCGTACCGTCGAGGTACTGCGTACCGCGGCTCTTCCCGAAGGATACAGCATCGTAGTCATCAACTCGATGAAGAAACATAATCTGGTTGACTCCGAATACAACGTGCGGCGCGCCGACTGTGAAGCCGCAGCTAAAGTCATGAACTCGATCGTTCCCGGAGCGACCACCCTGCGCGATATCTCTCTTGAGCAGCTTGCGGATGCCAAAGGCAAAATGTCCGACAGAGAGTACCGCCGCGCCCTCCACGTCGTTGGTGAGTGCACCCGCGTTATGGAAGGCGTGAAACTCCTCGATGCCGGAGACGTTGCGGGATTTGGAGATCTCTGGTTCCAGAGCCACTACTCCAGCCGCGACAACTTTGAAAACAGCACTCCCGAGCTGGACTACCTCGTGGAACTCGCCAAAAGCGTTCCGGGCTGCCTCGGAGCCCGCCTTTCAGGAGGCGGATTCGGTGGAATCACCATCCATCTCGTTGCCTCAGACGCTGCCGAAGAATACGCAAAACGCGTTTCTGCCGCATACGAGAGCAAAACCGGAACCGCTGCCGAGTGCATCATCTGCAACATCGGCGACGGAGCAAAACTTATTGAACTTTAAAAACTGTCAGGAATTTATCATATCATGCGTATTTTGACCGGTGTCCAGCCTTCTGGAATCCCCCATCTCGGCAACTACTTCGGAGCCATGCGTCAGGTGTGTGCTCTTCAGGAAAAGGGAGAGAGCTTTCTCTTCATCGCCGACTACCACTCTCTTACCACCAGTCCCGATCCGGAGACCCTGCGTAAAAACATCGTCAACCTCGCGCTGGATTTCATCGCCTGCGGAGTCGATCTTGAGCGCACAGTATTCTTCCGTCAATCTGCAGTTCCGCAGGTATGCGAGCTTGCCTGGATACTTTCAAACGTGACTCCGGTGGGTTTCCTCGAGAGAGCGCACAGCTACAAGGACAAGATCGCCAAAGGATTTTCTCCCAACTGCGGTCTCTTCACCTATCCGATCCTGATGGCGGCGGACATTCTGCTCTACGGAGCCGACCTCGTTCCCGTCGGTAAAGATCAGAAGCAGCATCTTGAGATCACCCGGGACATTGCGATCAAATTCAACAATCAGTACGGTGAGATATTCAACATTCCGGAGGGATATATTCCGGATGAAGTTGCTATCGTGCCCGGAATCGACGGTCAGAAGATGTCCAAGAGTTACGACAACACCATTCCGATCTTCGCCCCGGAAAAACAGCTCAAGAAGACAGTTATGAACATCGTCACCGACTGCAAAGGTCTTGAAGAGCCCAAAGATCCGGACTCCTGCAACGTGTTCGCCCTCTACAAACTCTTCGCAACCGAAGAAGAGGTACAGAAGATGAGAGAAAATTACCTCGGAGGCAACTACGGTTACGGACACGCCAAACTCGCGCTCTTCGAGAAGATCTGGACCACTTTTGAGCCCATGCGCAAACGTCGTGCCGAGCTCGAAGCGAACCAGCCTGCCGTACTCGAGATGATCGACCGTAACGGAGAGAAAGCCCGTGCCGAGGCAGAAAAGATGATGTCAAAAATCCGCTCAGCTGTGGGGCTGCGCTGAATGAAAAACGGCGCTGTCAGGAGATTTTTCACCAGCAGTTCAGGCGTAACCGGCATAGCAGGAGCTGCGCTGCTGATACTGCCGGCTCTTCTCGCGCCGTTGATCGCCAACTCACGTCCGTTTTATATGATGACCGCAGACGGGAAACTTTCGTTTCCCTTTCTGCGGTATATTTTTGCTCCGGACTCCCCTGAGACGCTCACCGAGCAGTTTTTCAACTACACTGCACTGCTGCTTGCCGTACTGCTGATACTGCGGCTGATAAAACAGGTCAAAGCAAGACGGATATTTTCTGTGATCTGCGCCGCCGCGCTGCTGATTCCTTTTTTTACTGTCAAACCGGTTCTGGACAAGACAGATTACCGTAAATTGTGTTCTGAAAAAGGAGTTAAAAGCTGTTTTGCTCCAATCAAGTATGGTCCATTCGAGGCGGCAGCGGCTCCATGCAGCCGCCCGGATAAAGAGCACCTCCTCGGATGCGATGACGTCGGACGCGATGTTGCAGCACGCCTCATCTACGGAGCTCGCGCAAGCCTCGCCGTAGGTCTCTTTTCAAGCCTTATTGCGTTGGTCATCGGCTGCGCCGTCGGGCTTGCCGCAGGATTCAAGCGCGGAGTATTTGACCTGGTCACCATGCGTTTTGTGGAAATACTGCTCTGTTTCCCGAGCTTTCTTCTGCTGCTGATACTCATGAGTTCGCTCGGAGACCGTGAGCTCGGACAATCTATTCCGCTGGTCATCGCAGTGCTCGGACTCACCGGATGGATAGGAATCGCCTTTCTGGTGCGCGGAGAGACCCTGAAACAACGCAATCTGCCTTACGTGGAAAGCTGTATCGTATCAGGTATTCCGGAAAGACGTATAATGTTTTTTCACCTGCTTCCCAACGTCTTTTTTCCGGTGCTGATCGCGTTTACCTTCGGAGTCTCCGGAGCAATACTCGCCGAAAGCTCGCTGAGTTTTCTCGGATTCGGAGTAAAATCCCCTGCCCCGAGCTGGGGCGGACTTCTGCGGCAGGCGTTTGATAATCCGCTCGACCATTGGCATCTCACCGTTTTTCCGGGAGCCGCCCTGTTCATTGCCGTAATGTCTTTCAACTTTATAGGAGAGGGTTTGAGAAAAGCCCTCGCCGTCAAGGAGTAAAATCAATGAAAAAACTGCTCTCACTTTTCCTTGCAGTCACAACAACTCTTCTGTGCGCTGATGTGCTCGAAGTGGATTACTCAAAACAGAAAAAAGAGGCCTACCCGGACTTCGCTTCGGCACTTAATGCGGCAAAAGAAGGTGACACCATCAAACTGCTGAAAGTTGATTTCACGATATATGACAATATCGCGATCAAAAACCGCAGCGGAATCACCGTTGACGGCTCATTCAATACCATGTGCGGACTTAAAAAAGCAGATACGAAAAATTGGAAACAGGTTTCTCCCGGTCTCTGGAAACGCGACATCATGCTCAACAAAGGAGTATCAATGCGCTACTTCATGGTCATCGACGGCAAACAGCAGCGCATGGGCAGATATTTCAAAGCTCCGTGCCGCACAAAATACAAGAGAGTCGAAGAGCTCCAGGAAAATGAGTGGACTATCATCGAAAACCGAGGTAAAGGCGATAAACGATATCAGCTTTACAGCATCTTCCTCAAACTGGATAAATCAATAACAGACATATCTAAAGCAGATATCAGAGAACCGCGTCTGAGTAAACTCAACGGAGTTGATATATCAGGGAAATGCCGCAATATAGTAATAAAAAACTTCATCTGCCGCAACTTCTGGAACGATGGGTACAACATCCATAAAGATTGCCGTAACATCACCTTTGATACGATCTGTGCACTCGACTGCGGAGATGACGGAATAAGTGCGCATGAGACCTGCGAAATCAAGGTTAAAAATTTAGTTGCGATCGGATGTTCGACCGGAATATGCCATATCCAACAAGTCACAGCGAGCCATACGAACTGCTATATCACAGAATCACTGGGCAAAGACATCTACTTCAAGGCGGAAAAATCCAACCGTCTCAGCAATACCCTGAAAAACGTCTTTGTCAACTGCAATTCAGCAGGAGGAGTGTGTTTAGGAACCATCAAGAAAGACAAACTGGTCATAGATAAACTTGTCGTAGTTCTTTCCGGAGAAAAAGGTTCTTTCAACTTCACTCCCGCAGCCGGAGCAGAAATCAAAACCACCAATATTTCCGTCCGGAGAACTGAACCGCGCAATATGGAAGAATTCAAAAAGAACATTTTTGCAAAATTTTCCGGAACACTCGAAAAAGAGCTCACCCGCCGCTGAAGACCAAAACCAATCCAAAGGGGCTGTTGCAAAACCTTATTGTTTCAGCATCGTATGGTGAGGGAGTTTAAGAGGCTGCTTGCCTCTTAAAAATCTCCCGGCAGGGGGCCCGTACGACGGG